>JBKHKF010000079.1:0-8898 GCA_046537745.1 Anaerolineales bacterium
GTTCATCGCCTCCAGCACGCCGATCACTTTGCCCTGCACATAAATGGGTACGCAGATGATGTTCCGGGTCTGCACGCCGGTCATATCGTCCACCCCGGCGAAGAAACGTTCATCCGTCTGAACATCATCTACGGCGACGGCTTCGTTGTGTTCCACCACCCAGCCGGCGATGCCTTGGCCCGGGTCGAGATTGTATCCGGTCACCTCCTGAGCGCCCACGCCGGTGGCAAGCTGGAACTCCAGCTCTCCGGTTTCGGGGTTGATCAATGCCAGTGAAGCGCCTTTGGCCTCCAGTGACTGCATTGTCTGGGTCAGGATGCGCTGTGGCACGTCCTGCATGTCAAGCGAGGCTGTCACCACCCGGGCTGTCTCCGCCAGGGCCAAGGTCGCTCGGACCTGCCGTTGGCTTTCCGAGTACAACTGGGCGTTTAGCACGGCCGTGGCGGCCTGGTCGGCGAAGGCCGTTACCATTTCGACATCCCGCTGTCCATAGGCTCCCACTTCATGGCTATCGACATTGAGAACGCCAACTACCTGATCCCGAACGACCAATGGTGCACCGATCCAGCCGCGGATGCGGTGGGATTCGGGCAGATCATCGGTATTGAGCCAACCCGATTCCTCTTGAACGTCATCCCGCACCATCGTTTTGCCGGTGCGAATCATCTCGACATCCATAAGCTTCCGGTCCAGCGGCAGGCGCAGACCGATGACAGCCTCATTATCTGTGAACCCATGTGCGGAAACCAACTTTAAATGATCGTCCTCCACCAAGAAGATACTGGCGCTATCGAAGGAGATGACTCGCTCGAGTTGGCCCAGCACCTGCTGGAAAACCTGTTCCGGATCCAGCGTGGAACTGATGGTCCGGGCTATTTCCTGCATGGTGGAGGCAAATTGACGCCGCTCTTGTTCCGCCAAGAACAGCCTGGCGTTTTCGACGGCGATTCCGGCCTGGTCGGCGATGGCCGATAGCAGCGCCTGGTCTTCCTCGGTCAGGTGATTGGCGACGGGATGGCTTGTCGTAAGCACTCCCACCACGCGGTCCCTGGCTATGAGCGGAACGCTGATGGCAGAGCGAGCCTTCGAGGCGCTGTTGCCGGGTCGATCCACCCAGCGATCATCAGCCTGGGTGTTGCGAAGCAGCACGCCTTTTTTGTGTTCCACTACCCAGCCGGCCAAGCCCCGCTCATAAGTGTAGGTGAGCTGTTCGGCGGTGTGATCGTGAACTTTACCGCCATAGGCCAGAGCGCCCTCAATCACCTGCCCCTGCTCATCGAGCACCAGGATGCTTCCGCTTTCGCCGCCGATGTGTTCGAGCGTAAGCTGAAGCACTCGCTGCAGCAGCTGGCGCAGGTCAAGCTGAATCGCCAGCTCGCGGCTGATGGAATAGAGGAGCTCGAGGTGGCTTTGGGCCTTGGCTGTCTTGGGTAATTCCGCCGTCATGCCGCCACTTTCACCATCGCGAAGGTAAGCCGAGCTGCTCTCGGAAAATGAGCCGAAAGCGCCGCTCGACCTGAGGTCCGGCGAGAATATCGCCAATTAGAAGCCTCCTCGCCAGTTTTTCGGAGTATAGCATAGCAAGCAAGGCCAAATCCCACCTGAAAATCACTCAGGATTTCGCCCTGCGCCCCTCCTCCTCGGTGCTGAAAAGCCAGCCAACCAGCTCCCCGACGCTGATCTCGCTCTCTGGACGCCAGTTCCGCAGCGCCGGGTAATTTCGATCAAACTTGGAACTGGTATCACCGTCGAGCTTTGTCTCAAGCATTTGAGCCAATTCACGAAGACGTTCCTGCCAGCGCACCATGTTCTGAGGGCGCAGGTCAACCCAGCCATGTTCCGGCGAATCCGATTTTATGGACGGCCCCCGGAGTAAACCATCCCCTGTGGGCTCCAGTATCGGTATGCCAATGGATAGAATCTGCTGGCGTGTTTCTGCGTCCGACTTGACAATTGAATACAACGCCGAGGCCATAGCCCCGGCGTCCGCCTCCAAAGCACTTTGGATATTCCCAAAGGCGAGCTTAATCAAGTGGGCTTCAAAAAGGAGCTTTGAAAGCCGTGGCGGCCCCAGCATCTCAAAGGCGATCGATTCGACCTGATTCTCCTCCTCCAGCTGGCTCAATCGGTTCAGCGCGGCATCCCGCATAAAGCCCGCTCGGTAGCTTGGGCCCATGACGGCTCCGTCCAGCGCGTTCACGATGTCTTTGCCCGTGCTGCCGCCGAGAATCTCGGAAACCACATTCTGGGCGATCTCTTCGGGAGTCACGAATTCCATTTGGCCCAGGGAAGTCAGCGCGGCAAACTCTCCCGCGGCGAACAAACCGTTCTCGCCGGTGTCGATGTAGACGGACTCCAGGCGACCCGGCACTTTCTCCCCAAAATCGCCTTCAGGCGCCCGGGTGCTGTCCTCCGAAAGTGGATAGGCAGCATCGGGCGGGCAATCGTACAAAGGAAAATCACGGCCGCCGCTGCGGATCGGCCCGTAGCTGATCTCCTTCCAGGCGATGGCGGCGGTAGGTTTGATTTCCTTGACCACACGCGGCCCTCCGGGTGTGCGCGCCATCAGGAAGATGAGCATGCTCTGTGCTCCCGCCACGGCAGATTTGGATAGCAGTACACGAGAGGGTCTTTCCTCGCCATGGGTATAAGGGATATTAAAGCCCATGCCGCCGGTGCCGCTGGTGCCCACTTTGACGTAGCCCTCGGTGCCGGCAGCAACCATCGATTCAAATAGGATTTGCATGTGACGAACCAACTGAGGAACGTACAGCGCGGTTAACAGCCGTTCGATTTCCTCGGGCCAATCAGCTTCAATACCGGCCCTGATCCGGCCTTCCAGGTCCTGCGCTGTTTGAAAGACGTTTTGATAGGCGACGGCGGTGGCCGTGTTGACACAATCGATCACCAGGTCGGCCGGCCTATCTTTCAAGCCCGCCGACTTGCCCAGGATCTGCTGGTAGAGCAAGGAGGAACTCAGGATTTCCTCGTCCAACTCCTCCAGAATGTCCGCCACCAGTCGACGGCGCTGTTCGGTGTCTTCCAACACCTTTGTCCTCGGATGACGCTCGGCCGGTCGACCCTGCCAATCGGCCCGCAGCAGGATGTCACCCCAGGCCGGCAGAAACTTGGTGCCGGCCTCAGTGAACTCCCTCCGCATATCCTCCACCGCCAATTCCGCCTGGTCCCGGCGCAGCGAGGAGATCACGATCTCCCCTGGCTCGTGGGGCATCAACGCACGGCAGACAGCCGACCCCACCAGACCATACCCCCCTAGAAGCAGCACCCGCTTACCTTTAATCTCCAACGTTGCCTCGCTTTCCTGCGGCAGACCAGTGATTCTCTCTTGGATACTTTACCTTGTTGAAGAACGAAATGAAAACGCGCCGCGATGCACGCGGCGCGCAATTTGGAAGCATTGGCCAGCAGGGTCCGATCAGCGTTCCAGTTCCTCCCTGAGCAGCATGGTCAGCACGGCGCTTACCACTGTAATCAGCAACCCTGCCAGAAAAGCAGCCCAGAAGCCATTCCAGAAGAATGGTTCGGCGAAGGTAATTCCGACCCCGAATTGGCGGCCAATCCAACCGGTCAAAACGAGCATGCCGGTATTAATCACCAGCGTGAACAATCCCAGGGTCACCAGGATCAATGGGCAGGTCAGGAGCTTCAGGATCGGCCTTATCAGCGCATTGGCCAAACCGAAAATCAAAGCCAGCGCCAGCATAGCCACCGCGCTGGTTTCCTCGGCTTGAACTCCCGGGATCCAGCCGGTTCCCACCGCCAGATAAAGCGCAAGGGCGTTAATCGCCCAGCGAATCACTAGGTTCTGCATCTCTTCCTCCAGATTGTTTATCGACGCATATCAGCTGTTATTCAATATATACCTCGACGTGGGAACCATCCTCTTCATCCACCACGTCCACGATCTTTCCCGTCAAGCCTGCCCGCAGCGCCTCTCCCAGCTCCTCCAAATCCAAGCCTTCGAATTCAGGAATGAAGCGAGCGCCCATCTTGAGGCCGACATTGACCATGTTGAGCGGCAAGTTGACGTTCACAGAAGCGCGGTCTTTGTCGGGTTCAGTGACCCGGACCCGCAGCCACCGCGGTTCAGATTGTGGCGTCGGAACCGGTCGCCGCTTGCGCCCCTGCTTGCCCAAGGCGCGGATAAGTTGTGAAGCTTCCTCCGCCGTGATCTTGCCCTCCTCCAACATCTGCAAGATTTTCAGTCTTTCATCGGTGCTGACCATGTTGTCCTCCTAACCAAAATATACCCGCACCCGTTCGCCGTCGCCCTCTTCTGACACATCGATAAAGAAAGGACCGTCGGATGTGCGGATCCCTTCCATCGCCAGCAGCAACTCATCAATGGCCGTGCTGTCGAGTGAGGGCACGTAACCCCCAAACTGCTTCAGCAGCCAGATGGCCGGAGGCAGCGGCAATGGCAGGCTGAGGCCGAACTCGCTTATCGAACCTTGTCCACGCGATTGAACCCGAATATGGAACCAGGGCGATTGAATACTGGTCAACCCCAGCATAAAACAAAGAGCGCCGATCACCAGCACAGGTGCCGCCAGCAGCCACCACCCCCCGCCCAGGACGCCAAGGGCGTATCCGCCAAAAAGCCCGAGCACACCGATGGCGACGGGGATGATCCAGAGATGGGGCCAGTAGCTCGGCATCTCAATCGGCTCTTTATCCGCCGTGTCGGATCTGGCCGGCTTGCCTTCCAACTGCCGAATGGCCTCGCTGGCATCGATCTCACCCAGTTCCAGGGCTTTCAAAATTTCCGCGTTTTCCTTCATTATCAAACTCACCTCCCTGCGCTATCCACCCGCCGCAGCCGGTTCATGGGATTGTGCTGGAATGGATCCAACCGTCAGTCTCCGCAACAGCAGCCCCATGGCGACCGCGCCTCCAACCATCAATCCGCCTGCCAGCAGATATGTCGGCCGGAGACCGATCGCGCCGGCAATCCAGCCGGCGCCGCCCATGGAAATCAATTGGGCGACGCTCAGGCTGATGTCCACCACTGAGCTGGCCCGACCCAGAATCTCCTGGGGCACACCCTGCTGCAGAATGGTTTGCAGCGCGGCGTTCAGCGGCGTCAGCGCCAGGCCAACCAGGACCATCAGCGGCACTGCAGCCCAATAAGCCGGAGCGAGCCCGATGCCGGCGGTGCCCAGTCCAAGCAGGCTCAAGCCAGCGACGGCAACCATCCTTGAAGAAACCCGGGTGCCGATCCAGCCCATAAGGAGCCCACCCACCAGCATGCCGACGCCCTGGGACGTCATCAGCAGGCCCAGCCCTTCAGGTGGCGCGCCGAAAGCCTCCCGCATGAAGGGGACGAAAAGCACGTCCACCGCCCCGATCCCCAAGAGGGCCAGGGCCAATCCAATAGCCACCCCTTGCAATAATTTGCTGCTGGCGGCGTATTGAATCCCCTCCCACAGCTCCTCCATGGTCGATCGCAGTTGGCCAGACTCCGCCTGGGGCGCTCTCGTTTTGATACCGACCAAGCCCAGAAGCAACAGTCCAGAGACCATGAAGGTCGCCGAATCAATGATGAAGCCAACACGGATACCAAATGAGCCGATGGCCACTCCGGCCAGAATCGGACCGGAGAGGCGGGCGATGGTCTCGCCCACCTGGAGCCAGCTGTTGGCGGTGATTAGGTCATCCTCATCGACAACTTTGGGCAAAAGCGCCGTTCGGGCCGGATAAAAGAAGATGCTGAAGGAGGAGACGCCAAAGGCAACTGCGGCCGCCAGGAGCAGGTCACCCGGCGACTGGAGCAACAGAAACGTTGGTACCAGCAGGGCTCTGAGCAAATCGGAGGCCACCATCACCCGCTTCCGGTCCCAGCGATCCACCATCGTCCCCGCAAAAAGCCCGAAGACGACCTGGGGCAGCACGAAGGCAATCATCACCAGGCCCAATGCGCGGGCCGCCTGACCGGGATCCTGATACAGGCTGTCAATATGAACCGCCAGTGCCAGGAAGGTAAAAGTATCCCCCGCCCGGGAGATCAGCGTAGCCGCAAAAAGAAGCATAAAGTTGCGATTACGCAGCACGGATCGCCTCCTCTGCGGCCACCTGAGCGCTTGATAATGCAGCGGCCGCCTCTTCCGCGCTCTCCAGCGCGTCCCGGCGGTGCATCAGGTAGAAAACTGCAGCCGGCAACAGCGCCAGCAAGCCGGCGGCATACCACACCCAGCGCGGATCCAGATTGTCCATGATCAGGCCGGCCAGGTACAATCCGGCCGCCGAGGGCAAAATCCAGCTGAATCCGTAGACGGCCATATAGCGGCCGCGCATCGCATCCGGCGCCATCTGGGCCGCCACCGATTGGCCCACCGGCGCCGTCAGCATCTCACCGATTGTGATGATGGCCATCGCCACCAGGAAAAAGCTATAGGCGGAGACGAGGCCGTAAAGCCCAAAGCCGACAGCGTATAGCGCTGTGCCAGCGGCCAGCACCAGGAAGGGCGGTTTGCCCTCCACCCGTCGTGTAATGGCAAACTGAAACAAGACCACCATACCGGCGTTCAGGCTCAGGATGTAGCCAAACCCCCGTTCGGGAATTCCATGAAAATCCCGGAGGAAGACGGCCAGCGTTCCGTTCATCTGGGTGTACACCAGCACCATTAATCCTGTTGCGACGAAGAAAATCATGAACCGGCTGTCCGCCAGCACCCGACCGTAACCCCGGAAGGTATCCAGCATGGACTGGCTGGGCTCACCATCCACCGGTTCCGGCTTGGTTTCCTGCAGCTTGAGATAGACGATCACTGCCGTGATTGTGCTCGCCAGCGCGTCCAGCAGAAAGAGCAGCAGGTAGGATTGCGCTGCCAGCAGGCCGCCGATGGCGGGGCCCATGGTGACAGCCAGGTTGTGCATGACACGGAAGACGCCAAACCCTTGCGCCCGTTTTTCCTCGGGCAACAAATCGGCGATCATGGCCTGCCTCGCCGGCCCGCCCGCGTTGGCGAAGAGGCCTACGAAGATCGTGATTCCGACGAAAACCAGGAGTGATTCGACCAGCCCCATGGCCACCACGGAAAACGCGCTGGCGATCAGACCGAATATCACCATGCCTTTTCGGCCAATCTTGTCTGTTAATCCACCGCCGATGGTGTTGCCCACAATCGACGCCACGGAAAGCAGCCCGAAGATCATGCCAACTTTGGTCATGCCGATTTCAAATTTTGCTGTGATGTACAAAGTGAAGAATGGGAACAACAAGGCCCCACCCAGGGCATCAATGAACGATGCGCCAATCAGCGTCCAAAATTGGGATGGGTACTCCCGATAAATCCCCTTCCATTGATTAATTTGCTGCTGTATCACTGTCCTACTCATCTCTCATTTCTGCTTCATTGAAACTGCGTTGCAATGTGACCTGGCAGGGCTTTCCCTCAACCTGTGCCAGTTCAAATAGTGAGTCCCATCCACGTTAATGTCCGCCGCGCCCTGAAGGCCAAAAGCTCCAGCTCGTCGTCGACGATCCCGGGCGGATAGCTCAGGACCGCCGGGAACCCCAGTGGACCTAATTGGTAAACCGCCCGACGGATCAGCGGGATTTCAAGCTCGCCCCGGTATTCCGGCGGCACCAATAGCCCCAGCTGCCAGCCCCGGTTATCCTGGCTGAACCTGGCCACCAGGCCGGCGCGCACTTGATCTTCCCTGCCGGCAAGCACCCAGGCCCGACTTTGCTGAGGGGCAAGGAAGACCGGCAAGGGGCTCGGCTCAAACCAATCGTGGCGCAGTTGGTATGGCCATTGAATGCCCTCCGGAAACAGCTCCTTGGCCAGCAGCCACAACCGATCCCATTCTTCGGATCGAGCCTCACGCAGATTGGGTTCATCCCCAGCGCCAAAGGATTGGCTCGGCCTTCGCTTCCAACGAGTGCGGGTTGTCAGCTCCATAAAGCCCAGTTTCCGGTAAAGCTCCTTTGCCCCTTCGTTGTCATAGCGGACCTGGAGTACTAATTCCCTCGCGTCCCGCTGCTTCGCCAAATCCAAACAAGCCATCACCAGCTTCCGGGCAATCCCGCGCCTCCGATAATCCGGGTGCACCGCCACGTTGGCCAGCACCCATCGGTCGGACTGGCTCGAGACCGGCAGCAGGCTGGCGTTGCCAACCAACTTGCCCTCCTCTTCCCAGACAAAGCCCTGGGGATATGCCGCTGGCGGCAGAAACAGTCGACCAATCAACCAACCCAACCAGCCAGCCTGGCCGAAGGCCCGCATTTCACGGACCATCCGGCGGCTTGATTCATCCAGCTCGCCGGCAAAGCTGACTTCGATGAGCCGGGCCACCGCTGACATGTCATGCCTGGGCTTGATCGGACGCAGCCCGCCGGATCGCTGGGTTGAGTTTGAATCCCTGGCAACTGCGGCCGTCATTACGCCTCCAGTGCAGCCAGCAGCTCTTCAGCTTGTTCGACCGTGATTTTCTTCTCTTCCAGCAGCTTGAGAACTTTCATTCGCTCCTCATCCGAGGCGCCCGCGTCGCTGGCAAAGCCGCGCTCTATGGCCTCCTTCAATGACGCCCTGGCCTCCACGCGCTCCGACTTTCGTACCGCCCGATCAACCATCCGCTGCACGCGGTCCGAGATCATTTCGCTCGAAACCATGTCCATCTCTGCGCCCATAGCCGAAAGCGCCGCTTCCATCTCGGCGATCTTTTCGCCCACTTTGGCCGCGATCGTCCCTCCCAGGTCAGCCATTTCCACAGGCGGCTCATCACTCTCCCCGACCGATAACCACAAATCGCCTCCCGCTGAGATGGACAGGAGGTGATCCCCGCCCGCCAGCTTGAAGCTGGCGCCGCCCCACTCAATGCCGGCTACCTCGGCACCCGTCACCCGCAGGTCGCCGCCGGCGGAAAGCTCCGCAC
>JBKHKF010000080.1:0-8884 GCA_046537745.1 Anaerolineales bacterium
CCTCCGGGCTGATCATGATCTCCGGCAGGCCTCGTTCGGGAATCTCCTGACGAATTCTTTTTAGTATTTCATCCTCGGCGGCGAAGGTTTGGGTCACGTAATCAGAAAGGGCTTGATTATAGGTAGGCATCATTCCTCCCAAAATAAGGGCATCCCGACCGCGGCTGTTGGCTGATTATACTTAGGCGGCGGACGAAATAAGGTGAATTGAATGAAGGACGTCGCCAAAAAACTTCTCTCATGGTATGAGGATAACGCGCGTAAGCTTCCCTGGCGCGGCGTGGAGGATCCCTACGCCATTTTGGTATCCGAAATCATGCTCCAACAGACCAGGGTGGAAACTGTCATCCCGTATTACCGGCGCTGGATGGAGCGATTCCCGACGATCGAAACTCTTGCCCATGCGGATCTGGACGATGTCTTGAATTTGTGGGAAGGGCTGGGTTATTACCGAAGGGCCCGTTACCTGCATCAGGCGGCTCAACAAGTTGTTCAGCAGCATAATGGCAGAATCCCCTCCGAGAACAAGCGCTTGCGAGAACTGCCGGGAATCGGTCTGTACACCGCAGCGGCATTGGGAGCCATCGCTTTCGATCAAGACCAAATCGCACTCGACGGAAACCTCAAGCGCGTGCTGGCGCGCCTTATCAACCTCGAATTGGACATCAAAAAAGCCGAAGCTCAAACAAGGCTGAGAGAGCACGCCCGATCGCTGATGCCGGCCGGCAAAGCTTCGGCTTTCAATCAGGCGCTGATGGACCTGGGTGCAACCATCTGTACACCCACTTCACCAAGCTGCGAGCATTGCCCGCTGTCCAGCCATTGCCAGGCTCACGCCCTTGGTCTCGAAGAGGAGCGACCGATCAGGCAGAGGAGGGACGAAATCCCGCATGTAAAGCGATCGGTGGCCGTTGTGCTGAAGGACGACAGCGTGCTGCTCGGCCGCAGACCAGTCGGGGGGCTGCTGGGCGGCTTGTGGGAGTTTCCCGGTATGGATGGCGCAGATGAGGTCCCAGCGGAGGATGCCCTTTCGGGGTGGATAACCGGAAAGCTTGGGCTTGCGGTTGGCGAATGGCGGCGGCTCTCCAAACACAATCACGCCTACAGCCATTTCAAAGTGACTGCAATCGCCTATGCCGCCGAGTGGCAGTCGGGGCGGCCCGAATCAGAGTTCCATACCGAGGTCCAATGGCGGCCCTTAAATGCGCTGGGTAGTCTGGCTATGGGCAAGATCGATCGCTCGATTGCGGCAGAAGTCCAGGACCGCTGATCCGACAGAACACCCATCTCTCTGGACTCAACCATGTTAAAATCTTGCACTGGTTGGGTTCCTGCCCTCCTATCCATCCAGCGGAAAAGGTATCCATGTCAACTCCCGTCATCACTACCGAGAATTTAACAGTCTTCTACGGTCGGCATCGGGGCATCATTGGCGTCGATCTCGAGGTCCGAGAAGGCGAGGTCTTCGGCTTCCTTGGACCGAACGGCGCCGGCAAGACCACCACTCAGCGTGTCCTACTGGATCTCATTCGCCCACTGCGCGGGGTGGCTCAGATATTTGGTCGGGACTGCCAGCAGCACGGCGTTCAAGTCCGAGAGCGGATTGGCTATCTCCCGGGCGAGCTGAACCTATTCGAATCCATGACGGCCAACGATTATTTCGACCTGATTAGCTCGGTCCGAAATACCAACGTGGATCGAAGCTATCGCCAAGAGCTCTGCGAGCAGCTTGAACTCAATCCCAATCGCCGCATACGTGAGTACTCTCGCGGAAACAGGCAGAAGGTCGGTGTTGTGGCCGCCTTCATGAACAAACCGGATTTACTCATCCTCGATGAGCCAACCACGGGCCTCGACCCTCTCATCCAGCGACGTGTGCTGAATATCGTGCGAGCAGCTCGCGAAGAAGGCCGAACTGCGTTTTTCTCATCCCATGTGCTTTCAGAGGTGCAGGCTGTCTGCGATCGAGTGGGCATCATCCGCGAAGGCCGACTGATCGCCACCGAAAGAGTGGACTTCCTCACGGAGCGCAATTTCCGTCGCGTGCGTCTATGGTTCGACCATGCACTCTCCGGCACCGCGCTGGAAATGGAAGGTGTGAAACTCCTGGATGAGCAAGATGGTGCCTTGACCTACGAAGTCCAGGACAACATGGATCAGCTGCTTAGCAAAGCGGTGGAGCACCAGGTAAAGGATATCGAAACCCTTCCGGTCACACTGGAAGAAGTATTCCTTGCTTACTATGGGGAGGACAGAGCCTAGCCTATGTGGAACTATTTCCTTCACGAGCTAAACACGAAACGCGGCGCCATTATTGGATGGAGCCTTGGTATGGCCGGCTTTGTGCTGCTCTACACAGGGCTCTACCCCTCCTTTGTGGATACCATCCCAGATTTCGATGAACTACTTCAGCTTCCCATTTATCAGGCGCTTGGGATCTCAACCATGTCCAGCTTTCCGGGCTGGCTCAGCAGTACTGTGCTGAATTTCCTCCCCCTCATCGTCGGGATATTTGCATTGATCGCCGGCACAGGCACATTGGTTGGTGAGGAGGAACGCGGCACGCTGGAAAATATTGCATCACTGCCAATGGCCCGCTGGCAAATTGTGACCAGCAAATTCCTCGCCATCCTTATCTCACTGCTTGCCGTTCTTTTCATCACCGCCGCCGTCACCCTTGCGGTCACCGCCTGGGTCAAAACTCAAGTTGAGGTCGAGATTGACCTGATCTCCATCCCGCCGGCGATCCTGTCGGCGCTGCCCCTGCTGGCATTATTTGCGGCAGCCGCTATGTTTTTTGGGGCATTCCTGCCAACTCGAGGGCCCGCTTCTGGCCTGGCGATCGCACTGCTGATCAGCAGCTACCTATCCAACAACCTCTTCGGCCAAATCGAATCGCTCAAGGATTATCAGTTCCTGTCACCTTTTTACTACTTCAACGCCTCGGCCACCGCCTTTACACAGGGACCCGCCGTGAGCGACATTCTCGTGCTGACAGCCTTAACCTTGATTTTCTTCCTGCTGGCGTTCATCAGCTTCCAGCGGCGGGACCTGATGGTTCACGCCTGGTTCTGGCAGCGACCGCGCATCACCGCGACTTAAAAATCAAAGCGCCCCTCGGAACGGAGGGGCGCTCGCCTGTCGAATTCCACTAACTAGTTCAGGATCGGTTCCGCGCTCACCAGAACTGCACGGACAACCAGCCGCCGAAGGTACGTGTCCGTCGGCTCATAGTAGCCTTCGCAGGTGATCAGAGTCAACCAGTCAAGATCTTCGTTCCGCAGAACCGACAGATTCCGGGGGAGGACCCGGGCCACCTGGCGCACCTGGTAGGTATACAGGCTGCCGCCGGATTCCAGCGTTATCTCATCGCCCCAGGCCAGGTCCTTCAAGCGATGGAATGGGCCTGGCGTGCCGTCCGCAAGATAAACGTGCGCGGTCAGCGCCGTATTGCCTGGCAGGGTTGGATAAGCCGTGCCCTCAAGATAGCCGGCCTGGTTCGACAGCCAGGTCAGGTCCCAACCCTCAGAGTCGGTCGAGACACCGACGATCTCGGTCTGGACACCAATCTTCTGGATACGCAATTCGATTTCACCCAGATCCTGATATGGCGATATCGTCGGCCTTTGCCCCAGGTCAGTGATTCGGTTAGGCGCGTAGCCGGTTGCAGGCAGCGCCGGCACCCGCACCTGGGCCCCGTCGCCAACGCCGTAGATATTCACCGGCGAACCCGGATCGTAGATGCGCTCGGTCGCCAGACCATTGAAAGCAGATTGGCTGATGGTGACGTCGCCGGGCAAGCTCGACCATTCGAGGAAGGCGTCATTCGACACCGACTCCCCTGGGCCAACACCGCTCAATCGCGCGCTGTATTGGACTTCGCTCTGGCTCCCCTGTGGGAAGCTGTCCCAGCCAATTTGCAGTCGCGGCGCCAAACTGTCATCCAGGGCATCGGGCGCCAGGCCCGCGCCGGTCCAGGCCAGCGTTGCCGACTCGTAGACGAGTTCGGAGGGGAGCATGTCCTCCAGCACCAGATCAAAGGAATCCGCATCGCTTGCGTTGGTATGCTCAACGATGAGCGTGAAGGTGACCAGCCCTCCTTGAAGTACGATCTGCGGTGAGACGGATTTCTCCAGCGAAAGCGTCGGCTCGACGATGGTGACCTCTGCAGCTGCGGCTGAGAGGCCATCGCCGGTCCAGTCGACCTCGGCCGTGTTGTTGCGCTGATCACCTCGATCGTTTTCCTCGGCATTGAGCACCGCTGCCAGATACCGGATCGTCAGCGTCGCGTCGCTACCGCTGATGTTCTCGAGATCGCCAAGATCAAAGCTGAGCCCACGGCCTGCATCGGCCGTGTTGCCGCTGCCGCTTGGCACGGTGGTTACCGTCGGCGAATCGCAGATATCGTCAAAGGCGCCTTCTGTTGAAGTCAGATCACTGGTGGAGGCAACCATACTCTCACATTCGACGAAGGCCAGGCCTTGATCCAGCGTATCCGTCAGCACGGCGTCGCTCATGGTCCCTTCAGGCACAGTCAGCACAAGCTCATAGGTGATGATTTCGCCGATGGCCACCGATGTGCCGTTGGTGAAACTCTGGTTCGTATCCACTAACGCTTTTGTCAAGTCCGTGTTGACATCCGTGGCGATGTTATCGATATCATCGTCGGTGTTGTTCGTGTCGTCCGGATCAGGTCCGTTGCTGCCATCGTCCTGCACTTGTGCCACGTTGGTGATTGCGGTGACACCATCCGGCAGCGGGTTGTCCACCGTCACCTGGAAGGTGAGATTCACACTGTCCCCCGCATCGAGATCACCAACATCGAAAGTGCAGGTGGAACCGGCGCTGTTGTCCGGCGTGCAGCTCCAACCGTCCGAGCTGGAGCCAGGATTGAAGGTGGTGTTCACCGGCACGGTGTCCGTCACCACAACGCCGGTAGCATCTTGATTCCCCAGGTTATCGACAAGCATTTGATAGATCAACACGGTGCCATCAGAGATGATCGACTGACCGTCGTCCTTGGTGATGGCCAAATCGGGCACCGCCCCGACCGGGGTCACGTCGCTGTCACTGTTGTTAGCAGGTGTTGGCTCTGGCCCGTTGTTGCCATCATCGCTGATTGAGGCGCTGTTATAGATCTGCTCGAGGCCTGCCGGCGCCGGGCTCACCACCTGGACCGCGAAATCGACGGTTGCCGGCGTATCTGGTGCCAGCGTGCCGACGGTGAAGGTGCAGGTGCTGCCCGCGACTGTGCCGGTGCAGTTCCAGCCGGAGGTGCTGTTGGCATTGTTGAAGGAAGTACTTTGCGGAACCGTCTCGCTGATGACCACACCGCTGGCGCCGGTGTTCCCCACGTTTTCGTAAGTCAATGTGTAGATAATGACGTCGCCAGGCACTGCGGTGGCACCGCCATCGTCCTTGAGGATGGTCAGATCGATGCCCGTCACCGTCACGGATTCGTTTGTGCTGGCGCTGTAATCATCGACACCGCCGCTGCCATCGCGCTCATCCGTCTCATCCGCTTCCGTGCCATCGATGGATGTCCATGTCATCGCCTGATTGTTCTGCAGCACATCGCCGACGTTGGCCGAGGGAGGGCTGTCCACCACCACCTGATAGGTGAAGCTGGTGCTTCCATCGGCTAACTCCAGGCTCGGGATGGTAAATTCGATCACCGGATCGCCGCTCTCATCCACCTGAGAGTCCGGAAGAGAGGCGGAATCGGAGAGATAGCTCAATCCCGAGGGAACGGTGTCGATTATGACAATGTCCTCGGCATCGGCATGGCTGTCGCTGAGATGTTCAACGGTAACTGTGTAGATCACGGTTTGACCAAGCGCCGGTGTATCATCATCCGCTGTCTTGCTGATTTGTAAAACCGGCTCAACGATCTCCACATCGGCCGTGACGCTCTGGCTGCCGTTGTCGTGGTTGATGGTGGCCGTATTGGTAAGCTGATCCTCATTTTGGTTGGCCGCCAGGTTCTCGACCAGCGCCACCACTTCCATCACCAGCTGATCGTCCGAGGTCACGCTGCCGTCGGGTTGATTGTGCAAGCTGCCGAAAATGAAAACCACCCGATCGTTAAAACCATCGCTGTCCTCATCGCTGTGAACGCCGGCATCCCCAACCGCCAGTGACGAGCCCGAGATACTGCCGCCGATGGAAATCACTTCGGAGCTGACCAGACTTAAGACGCCCTCGGGGCTGGCAGGTAAGTCATCGGTGATGGTGATGGTACTGTCACCCTCCGGCAGCGTGGCCGTGATAGTGAAGGTGACGTTTTCACCGATCACCAGATCGGTCAGGCTGACGTCGATTTGGCCCGTGTCGGTGGAGGCAACCGAGCTATCCGTTACCACCTTCGATATGGCCGGGTCATCCAGCGATAGATCCAAATCGGCGCTGTCGGCGTAGTCGTTGAGGGCGCCGCTTTCCCCGTCCCCGCCGGTCCGCTCACCCGTCGGGGTCCCGGCTGTGCCGGGCGTGGAAGAGCCGGTTAAATTGGAGGTAGTGCCCGATTCCTCCGGCAGGCTGGTGTAGGTCAGTTGTGCCTCGTTGCTGATGGTGGCGGCGATAGGCGCATCATCGTCCACCAACGCGCTGATCTGGACGGTCACGGTGCCGCCCGGGTTAAGCTGGCCGATGAGCACATCGATGTTCAGGCCGCTCGAATTATCGGTTACCGCCGCGTCCGAAGGATCGCTCACCGTGACATCAGTCACGGAGGCTGAATTCAAGTTCGGATCCAGGCTGTCGGTCAGCCGTAGATTGTAGGCCGCCGCGCCGTCGCTCCCGGTGGCCTGGTTGCTGAAGGCGATCTGATAGACGACGGTGTCGCCGGCATCGCCCGGCGCAGTGGTGGCTGTCTTTGTCACATTTGTGATGGCGGGTTCAGCCACCCAGACGGATTCGATGGCCGAGGTGGCGATGACAGTACCGTCCACCCAAACCCGGAAATCGTTCTCAAGTTCGGTAGGGGAACTGGTGCCGCTGTTGTTATCATAAGCTTGGTTGCCGTCGACGTTCTCCACCAGCGCGTTGAACTCCAGGACAACATATTCCTCATCTTCATCGCGATCGTTGTTGGTAAGTGTCCCCAGCTTGAAATACACATCGGTACCCGAGCCATAGGTGTCGTCATCGGTGCTTGCGCTGGCCGAGACAGCGGCGTCGGGCAGGGTGAAGGTCGGATCGATCGAATCAAAATTCGTTTCATTCCCGGATTCTTGCGGGGAGGTCCCCAACGTTGAGGAGCTGATACCCGTGGGGCTGCCGGTTGATCCGTTTGCGACGAAAGCCACCGTTGCGGTGCTATCGTCGATGAATCGCATCCCGGCTGGCAACCGATCCTGCAGCTGGAAATCCACATTGGTCCCCTCAGCCAGTCGGAAGACAAGCCGGTAGCGGACGATCTCGCCGATGGCCAACCGCTCCTCGCCCCCGACAACGCTGGTGTGGCTTTCCGAAGTCGTGTCAACGCTCTTGGTCGGCGCAGAGAATATGGTGACATTGGTGCTATCGGTCGTCAAATGGTCGTTCGTCGATCCGCCCGGGTTCGTGATGTCGCCGGTGCGTTCGACGGAAAGCGCGTTGTTGCTGGTCTGTGCCGTGGTCACATCGCCCGGCAAGCTGGTCCACTCAACTTGGCCCGTGTTGGTGATGACCTGGCCGGCGCTGACGGAGCTGTCCAACGTAACCTGGAACTGAAGTGTGCTGGCCTGGCCATTCTGCAAGCCACTCCAAGTCGCGTTAATAGTGCCGCTGGCTTCAGTCAGCGTGACTGGCGCTTCGCCGGAGGTGTTCTGGAGCGATCCGGTGACGTACGTCGTGCCCGTCGGGATATCATCCAAAAGCTCCAATTCGAATGTATCTGCATCGGAGCTGCCAGTGTGCGACACGACAAGGGTAAAGGTAATGGTATCGCCCGCGTCGCCGCTGGTCGGGCTGGCGGACTTTATCACCTGCAGTAAGGGTTCAACGATAGTTGCGTTCTGGGCGACAGCGGTGACGCTTTCGGTGCCACCGTTCGCAGTCCAGCGCCACTGAGCGTTATTGCTACGCGTGTCAGTCCGGTCGTTATTAGCGCTGTTCAATACCACCGCCGTGTACTCCACGGTGATGGTCTCATCGGTGGTGTTGTCGGTATCGCTGTTGGTCAAAGTGCCAAAATTCAGAGTCGCCCGCCGGCCGGGCGCCGTTTCCCCAGATCCAAAGGAACTGAAGGTGGCTGCGCTACGGATGTCATCGAAGTCGCCTTGATCCGAGGTGATCGCGCTTGATCCCGTGAGCGAATCGATGCTCACAAATGCCAATCCCGCATCCAGCGTGTCCCTCAGAACGACGTCCTGCGCCTCACCCTCCGGCACCGTAACAATGACCCGATAGCTCACCTGCTCGCCGATGGCCACGTTCCGATCGCTGGTGTGGGCTTGATTGGTGCTGACAAAGGTCTTGTCAACCTGCGGCAGGTCGATGGTGACGGTGGCGACGTCCGTCAGATCCGAATCATTCCCGGTGAAATCCTCGCCGCCCTCCTCGTTTGCGTAATTGAAGACGGTTGCGGTGTTAGGGATCTCCTGGCCCGGCGGAACGTCATCGGAGATCTGCAGATCGTAGGCGATGACAACGATGTTGGCGCCGCTGGTAGCGCTATATACCTGGCAGGCGCCTTGGTCCGGTGCAGGGTCCACCAATTCAATGCCATTTGCATCGAGTCCGAAGAGATCGCTGATGTCCGCCGGATTCGCTGTGCCAGGTTCGACAATGCTGAGGGAGGTGCCATCGCCGCGGGTGACCGAGAGGTTGCCGCCCGCCCCACCGGTGGGGATCTTGAAGCCAGCTGGAAGTTCATCCCGCAATTGAATATCAAACGCGCCATAGG
>JBKHKF010000081.1:0-8821 GCA_046537745.1 Anaerolineales bacterium
GCCTGGTTGCCGGTTTGACCTTACTGGTGATCGCGCGTGATCTGTACAGCGGCGAGATGAAATTCCGCGGGTTGGCTCTGCTGTGCATGGCCGTGCCTTCCATGGGCGGCGCTTACATGCTCGTGCCTTGGATGAACTTCATCGGCAGTGAACAAGGCGGTTTTCCGCCGGCACTGGTCATCATGGCCATCGGTTTGATCCCCTATTTCACATTGCTGTTGGCCGAGCGAGGGGACATGACACAAAAAGTGGTCGATTTCCTGGTCTTCTTGATGCTGGGGGTCACCTCTACTGAATCCTTCGCCAATGGACATGCCGCTTTCCGCATTCTTTACGGGCACCCACAGCGACCGCTTTTCGCTGAAGGGATCTCCATCACCTATGTCGGCTGGCTCGGTCTGTGGGTTGGCAGCGCGCTGACCATCGCGGCCATTTTCCTGCTTGGCGAACGGCGCTTGAAGGGCTGGTACGTCGGCATGGCTGGTGGCGTAATTACCATGGTGGTCAGTGCTGCCGTGCACTACGTTCGACACGCAACCTTGGACTACCTCTATGGCGCGCTGATGGGCTTGAGCATTGTCGTGCTGCTGCTGATCCCCGTCGTTCGCCAACGTCTCTTGAATGTATACGAGCCGGGAACTCAGAAAGCGGAGGCCGCTGTCACCTAAAGAAGTCTCTATGTGAGACTTCATTTGTCTCCTCTTCCAGATGTTCGGTCCGTAATAGTGTGGCCGGCGCGCCGGGCGGGTTCTTGCAAGAACCTGCCCGGTTGCGTCTTCTGATCAGCAGGAATGGGCCCGTTGCTCTCTGCCTTGAAAGCGGTGAAGCAAACCCCACGGGTGGCGCCCCAATGCTCTCCGGATTGGGGCGGTGCTTTCAAAACCATCGGCATTTATATTCTTTGGCTAATCTACAAATCTTAAGGTCCGCTGGTCTTGTAAGGTGGCAGCGGGCCGATGTCCATGCGTCCGTTTACCCTTCATATATTGGGCCGGGGCTGCCAGCCGACGGGCATTGACCTTTTCGAGGGCAGGCAGCGCTTCTATTCTAAGCGGCGGCCACGGCAGTACTAAGGTGTGGCGCTTACTGCGCCGTTAGTGCTGCTCGGTGGATCGAGCCGAGCAGCCAGCGTTGATTTTCCTTTTGTCAAAGAAGTAGCTTCCGCCTGCCAATATGCTTATGGCAGACGCCCGTGAAACTAACCACATATATCGATCTCGCTTGAAGGAAAAACCTATTGCTGATTGCCCAACACCAGCCGGGAGCGATACGACCAGCGCTCTCGTTCGAATTTCTGTCGAAGACTCCTTCCCAGCATGAGGAGCGGCGAACGGATCTTGTACTCGCCGGATCCTCTATCTTCGCAGCCGCAGTCATGGCTGCAGCCGCCTACGGGCTCGGTATGAGGGGCTTCTTGTGGTTGCTGCTCTTGCTGGGGGTGAGTTTGTTTATGCTGATGATTTGGTCCGCCCGTTTTTCATCAAGTCAAATCCAATACGGTTTGTTCAAGTATGCCCCCGCCTATATGCTCAGTTCGATGTTGTTGATTATCATTCATGGCTTTTCACGTGGCGACTATGGAGCATGACGAACGTGAACCCGCTCCTCTTGACTGGTTAGGCCGACTGATTTCCTCAGCCAAACCGAGCGTATCTCGTTCATGGCTGAAGGTAATCGCCGGGACGTTGTGGAGCATGGTGGGTTTGGTGCTGATGCGCTGGGTGTGGGTCTGGCTCAGCCCGGTTGGGTGGCGGCGGGCCGCGCCCTGGCTGGCAGTCGGGGTGCTCCTGGCGGGATTTATGCAGGCCTTTTTCACCTGGTTGGCATGGCGGAACATCGACCGCATCGATGGCCTGGCCAAGCGGCCATGTCTGTTTGCCTTTCAGGCCTGGACCAGCTATCCGCTGATCATCGTGATGATTTCATTGGGTCTGATGTTGCGGCACTCGCCGCTGCCCAGAACGTGGCTGGCGGCGCTCTATCTTGGCATCGGGGGAGGTCTCTTTATCGCCAGCCTGCGCTATCCTCTGCATTTGCTGGGGCGAGCGCGCTGGAGTGGATGGCCTGGCTTGGAGCAAAGAACCCGCTGAATTACTGACGCGATGGACACCTCGATCAGGATCGGGGATCCTGGCTGCCTAGTCATTCGGTGGGCAATGTCCACGTCCATAGTCCAAGGACAATACCTGTCCTTCCGCGCCCGATCCGGAGCCATAGGTGATGCTAACAAAGCGGCCGACGCCAGCGAACAGATCTACCAGCACCAGGCGTGCGATGGTCGAAAGGTGCTGCCAGTTCGATCTCGATCCAATGCGGGGCGCCCTCGGCGGCGCTTCACCAGGACTGCAGGCCGAAATCGACCGCCCGTTCGGGGAGGTACTCGTTCAGCTCGGTTCGGCCCGGTGCGGGAGACGGTGTCGCAGGCGCCGTACAACCAGTACAGTCAGAAGTAAAAGCCGGCCCGGCATGATTTCTCCATCCAGGCGGAGATGATCTGAATCGATGTAAATCTGCTGGCGTTATGGTGAGACTGAGCTCAGGTCAGCCAGGCCTGTGCATGTCCCGGATGCTCGCCTCGACTTCCTGCAACGAAGTGGAGCGGATTCGAAGGGTGTTCTGCCCCTGATCCTTTGTATCCGGATCAAGCTGCCAGAGGTGGTCGTCGCCTGAAATCAGAACCATTTCGCGAGAGGTCTCAGTGCCATCCTCAGTGGCTGTGATCCTTTTCACCTCGAAGGAATCCGCCAAGGTTGCAGACAGCGCCTCGGCGGTTTGATCCGGAAAAGCCGACTGGTTCAAAACGACTTTCAATTCTTCCCTGTTTCCCTCGGCGGCATGCTCTAGCGCGGCAAGGAAGTTCTCTTGATTCAGTTTGCCTTCCGGGACTTCCTTCTTGGCATGTCCATCCAACTGAAGGGCATCTAACATGCGCTGCAGGTAGTCGTCTTCGTTCAGCAGAAATTCAAAATCATGCAAACCGCTGTCGGTCTCACCGTGGGCGAGAAATATGTCGTCCTGATAGCGGAAGAACTCAAGTTGCCGGGTTTCCCCCTCCGCATCCTGAACGAACAGCTGGGTGGTGCTGTCTGGCATCAGGCTGACACCGACTAAATTGATGGCAAAGGGGTGAAGCTGGTGCTCTCCGGACTCATCGAGTGTGATCAGCTCGCGAGCTAACAGCGATTTGTGGGCGAATTCCCGGGCGAACTCGATCTTTTCGGCCGAATACCCCGGGACGATATCCTCTCTGGGGACTTGGTCAGGCTTATCGGTCGCCAGCTCATAGAGGACCAAGAGTTCCTCTGGCGTAAGCCGGATCCTCAATATTTTTTTCTCTTCGGCTGCCATGTTTAAGCGACTCCTTTACCAAACGCCCCAACTTGATTCCATATGGAACAGCATCGGGTCGATGTCGTGTTCCCGTGAGTATTCTTTGGCGAAATTCCAGGCCTTATCTGAATCCTGGCTTCGGAGGCCGCGATAAATGTCCTTGGCGACGTCCCGCGGGACGGCCTTCCCTGCACGCTCGTAATCGTTTAAGACGGTGTTGGGATAATTGCGGGGGCTGTAACCTAGATCCAGCGGATCCCACTCGGTCAGCTTGTCAGAGAGGTAGGGGGTGGTATACGGTCGGGCTAAGGAACCAATCCCCCACCCGAAAGAGAAAGCACCGGCCACCGGGTTGCCGGATAGCCCGATCGCGCTTACGCCGGTGTCGAGTCCGGAAACCACGCCGGGATCTTCGATGAAATTGGCCAAGTTCAAACCGGTCCCAAAGACCGAAAGGGTCTTGCCGGCAACGCCAACATAACGGTTGCCTAGATACTTGTTTAATGAAGAGGGGAAATTTTTGGCGTTCTTCGCGATGTCTGAAAGGAAACTATAGGTTCCCAGGCCAGTGGACGAGACCTTGAGCAGCGTAGAATCGTTATAGGCTGCCAGCACTTCCTTAAACAGGGAAGGGGAGGTGCTGCCGCCCTGGCCATCCGGGATCAGCCCGATCATCTCCTGCCAGATGCCGACGATCTGTTCTTCCAGATCGAGCGTTTCGCCTTCGATCTGCTTTATGGTGCTTTGGGCTGTGTCCATCGCCTCGACCAACCGATCCAGCCCCGGTTTGATCAAGTCGTTGTATTCGCTGAAATATCGTGAGGCCCCTTCACCCTTCCACAACCCCGCCGCCAAGTCACTGGAATGGCGGTGAAGCATGTCCCTCATCTCCACCGCTTGCTCCTGCATTGTGCTGAGCTGACCTACGATTTCTCGCAGGCCATCATAGTCGACTTGAATTGTGTGTTCTTCTAAAGTCATCGGTTAAGCCTTCTCCCATCGTGCTCGCCTTAAGCCGAAAATTGGCCGTTCTGCTGACGCTTGATGTGCATCACCTTCTTTATCAGCTAAGTCATGGAATACTGCTCGCTGATTTTCGCTAGCGGACAAGGAATCCGATCCGGCTAGGACCGCCCGGGGTAGCCGAAACCTTACGTGGCCGCCAGCCTTGATTAATCTATAGAGACGGTGCTATCTTGTCAAATTGGATAAGAGCGAAGGTTTCTTCCTGTCAGGAAGCCCGATGGGCGCGCAGGCCCCCCGACCAGCCCTTGACATGACGAGCATCGGGTGCCTTATACTGTAGCCTCCTTATTATCGAATCCCATGATTCATCCTTTATTTGATCCCTTTGACCGACAGTAAGTGCTGATGAGGCGTTCACCAGTGGGGTTAAGCTCTCGGTGAGAGTGTCCATATGCGCTGATGGCTGCTGTCGATGCCGGGCATATTTAGGCCCGGGCTGTCAAATCTCGGGTGGATTGAAAAGATAATTGGAGGGAGGTTTTCAATGAACTGGAAGACGAAAAGTAGATGGTCGATCTTGCCGGTCTTCTTAGGTGCGTTGCTGCTGACGGCATGCGGAGCGGGCGGTGAGGAGCCGACGCCCACGCTGACGATGGAAGAGATCCAAACCCAGGCGGTTTCCACCTTCGCTGCCGACATGACTTCGACCGCGCTGGCCATGCCCACTGAGACACCGACGCCCACTGAATCGCCTACAGCGACCGCCACGGCCACACCCGCTGGAACCAGCACCCCGGCGGCCACGGCGACCCTGGCGGGGGCGCAGCCGACGGACTCATGCTACGGCATGAGATTCGTTTCTGACGTCACTGTGCCGGATAACACCGAAATGGACCCCGGGGAGGAATTTACCAAGACCTGGCAGGTGCGCAACAGCGGCAGCTGCGCCTGGGAATCCGGCTTTACTTTCCGCTTCATCGGCGGCGAGTCCATGGGCGGTTCGACTGTCACGCTGCAGGACACGGTGCAGCCCGGCAATGAACGGGAGTTTTCCGTCGACATGACCGCACCGAGCACGGCAGGGACGTACCGCGGCAACTGGCGCATGGCCACCGCTGGCGACGTTGTATTCGGCGATGAGGTGTATGTATTGATCGAGGTCGGCGATGCACAAGCAACGGCGACGACCGGACCGACGGCCACCAGCCCGCCGGCAACCGCGACGACTGCGCCCACGGCGACGCCGACGGAGACGCAGTAGGTCGGACGATCAGGTCATAAGGCTGCCACTTTACGCGGAGCCAAAGTAAAACGGCCAGCCTGGAAAAGGCTGGCCGTTAGCTCATAATGAAAAGCCTCGGCTAAAGGTGCTCCCGGAAAAACTCGACCGTTCGGCGCATGGCCTGTCCGAAGGAGGGCGAAAGCAGATTGTGGCCGCCGCCCTCGTAGCGGTAGAACTCGTATTCTTTGTCATTAGCAATCATCACCGACGCCAGCCCTTCGGAATAGCGGATAGTCACCACAGCGTCATCTTCGGCGTGGTGGATCTGGAGCGGGCTGGTTAGATGCTCGATGTTTTGGGTGAGGGAGACCGCTTTCCAATAGGCGGATTTGGTGTCGGGTCGACCATAAACTTCGAATATCTGACGGGATCGGCGGGGTCGGTCATCCTCGCCCTCTTCAGTGGGTGGCGGACGGTAGGTGTTGTCGTCGATGCCGAATTCGGCGAAATCGTCGTAGCTGTAGACGGCGCCGGCCCAGATCACGCCCGCCTTGATGTCCGGCTCGATCAGCATGGCCCGCAGCACCAGATTGCCAGCCATGCTGTGACCCCACATCCCAATGCCCTCCGGATCGACAAAGTCCAGGGTCTGCAGGCTTTTCAGCGCGGCGATGGAATCGATGGTGTAGCCGGGCGAGAAATAAGAGCCGGCGGGATCCCCCTCGGAGTTGCCGTGGCCCCGATAGTCGATTTTCATCACCACGAAGCCGCTTTGGGCCAGGTGATTGACATGAGCCTTATAGCGTTCAGTCGTTTGATAGAAGATCGGCGGGATGTACCCGTGGTTGAAGACAATTGCTTTGTATCCGCCCTCGGGAGGCTCGCCGGCCGGGATGGTCAGCAGGGCGTAAATCTTGTTCCCCTCTGAGCGGTAGCTCACCAGATGCTGCTCGTAGTAAAAAGTCGGAGTCAGCTCCTGTTCGAAGTTGATCTCGCTGCCCTCGATCTCCAGTTTGCGCAGATGGTCTATGGTGATGTCGCGGCCGATCCCGAAGGGCGTTGGCGTGGCTGTTGGCGCTAAGGCTTGGGTGCCCTCCGGGGCGGAGGTGGCCGAAGCGAGCAGGCTCTGGAATGGAGTCGCTGTGCCTGTTGCGCTGAGAACCATCTCGGTTGGAAGAGGGCCTGCGGGCAGTGGCAGGCCATCCGTCAGCCCGCAGCCGGTCAATGGGATCAAGAACAGGAAGGGAAGAAGGATGATAATTCTGCGCATCTTTCGATTAAGGCGAACCTTTCTCGGCAAAGCCGGCCACTTTTTTCTCCTCTTCCGATTGTACCTGTGAACAGACCCTTCCATCCGTCATGCTCCCAATCCCTGTTGCCGGATTTCTAAGGCTTGCGGGGGATGCTATCTGACCTAAGACATGGCCGCTGCGGGCTGAATCTCCGGGGCGTGCCAAACATTCCCCGAGCATTTTCCTGAGTGGCTCGGGACATTCGCCTCATGACAATGGGACTGGAAGAAGGGTATTCTGTTGGAAGGAAAGGAAACGTCAAAGGGAAGAAGGAGTTCATGATGGAATCTGTAAGTGAAAAGCCTGGTCTCCGCCGGCACGCCTGGGTGATTCATCTGCTGGTGACGGGGCTTCAAGCCTTATCGGGCATCTATTTGATCACAATGCCGGATGAACGAAGTCTCGGCATCCTTTCCGCTGGGTTTGCACTCCTGGGTGTCTTTCTCAGCATCGGCGCCCTCCGCAACCAGAGGGATTATGCCTGGACGGCCATGTGGTTTTATCCGATTACCTATGCGGCAGTCGGCGTCTCAATACTGCTTGGAGGCAATACCGGCATCGGTGTCTACTACCTGGCGCTGGGGGTGCTGGGCGCATTGGCGCAGGCGATGGCCGCTCCGCTGTTCAGATAGCAGGTCGTTCCTGAATTGCCATTGGCCGAAAATTTTGGATTTGGAGGCACCGGGGTATATGTACCTGGTGCCTCCTTCCCGAAATATAGATGAGGTGAGTTCCGATGAGTGGCGTGGGTGAGAAATCTCGCTACCAACCGAGTTGGATTGATCGGTTGAATCGGCTCGTCGAACATCTGCCGTTCCCGGCCTGGCTTATCTATTTGCTAGCTGGGTTGGCTCTGGTCGTCACGCTCGTAGGCGTTCAGGCGTGGCAAGGTGCTTACCAGGACGGTTTTGTCCCGTGGCATATTTTTATCGCGCTTCAGCCCTTGTTCCCGGTGGCTTCCATCCATTACCTGGATAAGTTCGCTTCCGGTGCCTTATCGAGATCCCAGCGGATCCTATCGGTTCGCAATCTGAGCTACGAAGCGGCACGATTCGAATTGACGACCATGCCGACGCAGCTGGCTCAGGTGGCGGGTTCCACCGGAGTGATCATGTTCGTGCTTCTATTTGGAGTGTTGCAGGACCTGAACTCCAGTTCCGCTGCGCTAGGACTCGTGGCTACGGAAATTTCCCAGATTACCTTTTCGACATACATGCTCTTTTCATGGTACGGATTTGGTGTGTGGATCTATCACACTATCCACCAGCTCCGTGTTATCGACCGCCTGTACACCATGGACGTCGAGACGGACCCCTTTAATCCCGAGCCTATGTACGAGCTTGCCTCCGTCACTTCGAGGACAGCGTTGATCATCCTGGCGAATTCCTACGGATGGTTTGCAGCGAATTCAGCCAGTGGTACCGTCGATCCAAACCGGGTGCTCTCATTATTGATCACCAACGTGTTCTTTTTCTCCTTGGGAGTGTTGATCTTTATCTGGCCGCTGTGGGGCGCTCATCGAGTGCTGGTGAAGACGAAGTCAGAAGCACTGGCGGCCAACGGGGATCACTACAGGACGGCGGTCCGGACGCTGCACAAGCAGGTCGCAGAGGGCGAGGTGGCTCAGGTCGACGGATGGGAGAAAGCCATCTCTGCGCTGCAGATGGAGCGCAACTACCTCGACGATCTCGCCACGTGGCCATGGGCGCCGGGATCGCTCCGGTTTCCTGGCAGATTGTCCCCAGGCAGCTCGGTGAGCTGTTGGGGGATCCGGACCCGGAGAAATCCAGCCGGGTTATGGATGCGATGCTCAAGATGAAAAAGCTCGATGTGGCCGCGCTGGAGGCAGCGCATCGGGGTTGAGGCGGCTAATGTTCGCCTGGTCCTGGGGAACCAGGTCGGTGCCGGCGAATGTCTTCCCAGAAATACCCACTATGGCGTAGGAGTTGATAGCGCATCCGGGGAAAGCCAGTCATCGTATAGATCGTCCAGGCTCTCACCTCCTGTGGAC
>JBKHKF010000082.1:0-8780 GCA_046537745.1 Anaerolineales bacterium
AGATGGTCTCCTACGAAACCGTCGAGGGACCGAGTTCTGATGTGTTGGTGGAGGTGCCGGCTACCGGCAAGCAGTACACGCCGCAGGAGATTTCGGCGATGATCCTGGCCAAGCTCAAGAAGGACGCGGAATCTTATCTTGGTGAGGACGTAAATGAAGCAGTTATCACCGTGCCGGCGTATTTCAACGATTCTCAACGGCAGGCGACCAAGGACGCTGGCAAGATTGCCGGACTCGAAGTCAAGCGGATTATCAACGAGCCGACCGCGGCAGCACTTGCCTACGGCCTTGACAAGAAGGAGAACGAGGTCATTCTGGTCTGGGACCTGGGCGGAGGCACCTTTGACGTCAGCCTGCTCGAGGTAGGCGACGGCGTGATCGAGGTGAAGGCCACCCATGGCGATACCCGTCTGGGCGGCGATGACTGGGATCAGCGCATCGTTAATCACATCGCGGAGGAGTTCAAGAAAGACAAGGGCATCGACCTGCGCGAGGACAAGCAGGCGCTGCAGCGGCTGCGCGAAGCGGCCGAGAAGGCCAAGATTGAGCTCTCCACCGTGACCGAGACAGAGATCAACCTGCCCTTCGTCACGGCGGATGCCTCTGGCCCGAAGCATCTCCAGATGAAGCTGACTCGAGCCAAGTTCGAGCAGTTGACGGAGGACCTGGTGGAACGTCTGCGGGGCCCCTTCAACGAGGTACTTAAGGACGCCAATGTTGATACCTCTGCAGTGGACGAAGTTGTGCTGGTCGGCGGCGCAACGCGTATGCCGATGGTTCAGGAATTGGTCAAATCGTTGACCAATAAGGACCCGCACAAAGGCGTCAACCCCGACGAGGTTGTTTCGATTGGAGCGGCCATTCAGGGTGGCGTGCTGGGCGGTGACGTCAAGGACGTGTTGCTGCTGGACGTCACCCCGCTATCTCTCGGCGTGGAAACCCTGGGCGGCGTAATGACAACGCTCATCGAGCGCAACACCACCATCCCGGTGAAGAAGACCGAGGTCTTCTCCACGGCCGAAGACAATCAGACGGCGGTGGATATCCACGTGCTGCAGGGCGAGCGGGCTATGGCCAAAGACAACATGACCCTGGGTCGTTTCCGGCTGGAGGGCATTCCTCCGGCGCCGCGCGGGGTGCCTCAAATTGAGGTTACCTTCGACATTGATGCTAACGGCATCATCAACGTGGCGGCCAAGGACAAGGCTACCGGCAAGGAGCAGAAGGTGACGATCACCGCCACCACCAACCTGGAGGAAGGCGACATCGAGCGCATGGTTTCTGAGGCCAAGGAGCACGAAGCCGAGGACCGCAAGCGCAAGGAACTGATCGATGCCCGCAACACCGCCGACAGCCTGGCCTATCAGGCCGAAAAAACGCTGAGCGAGTTGGGCGACAAGGTTCCTGAGAGCGACCGCAATCAGATTACCGAGAAAATCGCCAAGCTGCGCGAAGCGATGGAGGGCGAGGATCTTGACGAGATCAAGCGTCTGACCGAAGAGGTCCAGCAGGCCAGTTATGCCCTGAGCCAGCAAATGTACGCTCAGGAAGGCGAAGCCCCGCAAGGACCCGCCGCTTCGAACGGCGGAGAAGGCGGCGAGTCTGAAGACGAGGGCGATGTCGTGGAAGGCGAATTCCGGGAAGCTTAAAAAGAAGAATGACATCCAGACCCCCGGTCAGCGAGAGTGATTCCGCTCTCCTGCCGGGGGTTTTTCGATTTATTTGTAAGAGATTCTCAGGGTCACATTCGGTATACTTCTAGCCACACTATCCACGGAGGCAATCCAGTTTGATGGCGACGAAAACCGCAGTCCGCAGCAAGCGAGAGGATCTCCTCAACCGTGTTTCGGGGAGACTTTGGGCTTACGAGCCGGTCCGCAGCCGAGATCTTCCATTGGACCTGTCGCTCTCTGAGGAAGGCGAGTTGACGCTTGTGGGCTACGCGCCGACCCTGACTATCAAGGAAGCAATTCTCGATATTGCAGGCTCGATTGATGGGGTGAAGGAGGTCAAGGATGAGATCTTCGCTGACCCCAGTCTGGAATTGGCCGTCGCCCAGAAACTCTCTGAAGATGAGGCGACCAAGCATATCCCGCCGGGCGCGGTGCAGGTGTTCGCACAGGTCGGGGATATCGTGCTGGTAGGTGACCTCAAACAGCAGGATCGGGAGGCGGTGCTGCGTGTTGCGGAGAGCGTGCCGGGGGTGCGCCAAGTGGTGGACCGCATGGAGGAGGGATAGCGCTTAATTGCCCGAGGATCGCAGACTGATCGTAGGCTGGCTTTCTTGATGGAGTTTCACCCGCCCTCTATAATGTCGGTTGCCAGGCTGTACGCCTCTCAACCATTCCCTCCATCCCTGAAACCCCATTTGGGCCTGGCAGGAGGTTAATGCCCGTGACCTTGCCCAATTACGCGTTTTTTGAAGGAACAATCGTCCCTTACTCCGAAGCTAAAATCGGCATTATGAATCACACGCTGAATTATGGCACCGGCGTTTTCGGTGGAGTTCGTGGCTATTGGAATGAGGAGCAAGGGCAGCTCTATGTATTCCGCCCACTGGATCATTTCAAGCGCTTGCTCGACTCTGCTAAGCTGATGGTCGCCGACCTTAGCTACACCAAGGAAGAGCTGCGTGAGGCAGCGCTTGAATTGTTGCGCGCGGAGGATTACCGCGAGGATTGCTATCTGCGACCGTTGATTTACGCGGCCGATGAGATCATTGGTGTGCGCTTGCACGATCTGGATAACCAGGTTGCCATGTTCGCGGTGCCCTTCTCCCGTTATGTTGAGCGTGATGAAGGAGCTCACGTTACCTTCTCCGCCTGGCGGCGGATCGACGACAACATGATCCCGGCCCGAGGCAAGATCACCGGGGCTTACGTGAATTCAGCTTTGATCAAGACCGACGCCATACGAGCGGGATTCGATGAGGGCCTGGTTTTGACTCAAGAGGGTCATGTGTCTGAAGGCAGCGCGGAGAATATATTCATGCTTCGCAACGGTGTGCTGGTGACGCCACCAGTGACCGACAATATTCTGGAGGGGATCACCCGCCGCACCGTGCTGACTTTGGCCGAACAGGAGCTCGATCTTCCCGTGAAGGAGCGGCCGATCGATCGATCGGAGGTCTTCTTGGCGGATGAACTCTTCATGACGGGTACAGCGGCCCAGGTGACCGCCATCACAATGGTCGATTACCGGCCCATCGGCACGGGTGAAATGGGTCCCTATACCCGTCGACTTCGATCCCTTTATGCAGACCTCGTTCGGGGTCGACTTAAAGATTACCTCCACTGGGTGGAACCCGTTTATATCGAGCAACCTGAACCTGTGAGTTGATTATCAGGAGTGGATCAAGGAAAATAGGGCGCGCCGCGTTCAGCGGCAGCGCCCTTCCTTTTTATTATGTCTGAGCAGCGTCCGAATCTATGGCCGGCGGCGGCGATCGCTGGTGGCTTCCTCGTGCTGGCTCTGGCCATGCTTGCGATGGGAATCATCTCGCTAGCCGCCGCCCCTATCAGCCTGCTGCTGGTGCTCTGGGTGGCCTTACCTCTCATCGGATTGCCGTTGGCGTTGTGGTCCGGCCATCAACTGTACGGCCTGCTCACGGCCAGGTACCGGATCGATCGGGACGGCTTTGTCCTGCGCTGGGGGTTTGCACGTGAGCAGGTTCCGCTGCAACAGGTGCGCAGCGTTCGATGGGCCGATCGAGCGGATCTTCCTTCGCCAGGATTGCAGATGCCTGGATTTCACCTGGGAGCCGCCAAGGAAGGCGACCCAGAATACTTCGCCGTTACAGGTAATCATCTGGTTGTGGTTGAATTTGATCAGCGGCGACTGGTTATCTCACCGGAGGACCCGGAGGCTTTTGTCGACGGATTTGTGTCAGCGACCCGCCTGGGCTCGCTGGAACCGCTGGCAGCCAAATCGCAGCGCACCCAACTCCTGCCCGGCAGGCTGTGGGCGGATCCGTGGGCACGTTGGATGGTGTTGGGTGGATTGATCTTATTCTTGGCCTTCATCGGCCACCTCGGATTCATGGCAAACGAAATGCCAGCCGAAATTCCCTTCGGCTTCAGCACAGCCGGTCTGCCGGGACCAACCGCCCCTCCTGGCCGACTGCTGCTTTTGGCGCTTCTCAGTGGATTGGTCTGGGCGGGCAATCTGATAATGGGAGTCTGGTTTTATCCAAGAGAAGGCCAGCGGCCGCTGGCCTATGGGCTCTGGGGATTGTCCTGGTTGATTTGTGGGCTGCTGTGGGGGGCAGTGCTGCAAATGATCGGAGCAGCCCTTTGAGGCGATTCTTCCACAGAAATCAACCAGTTATCCACAGCTTTCACGGTGTTTATCCACAGGGGCTGGGGAAAAAGCTGTGAATCCAGTTCAATTGGCAGCAGGTGCGGGCCTGGCGGCATTCATCGCGTTCATCGCCTACGCAGGTGGGACATTGTCCCGCTCTGGAGCGGCTGCCGCATTTCTGGTAGGAGCGCTGACCTTTGGTTTCGGCGGCCTGCTGCCAGCGATGTTGCTGATCGCTTTCTTTGTCTCCTCGAGCCTGCTCTCCCGTTTTGGATCTCGCCGCAAGCAAGCATTGGCAGAGAAATTCGCCAAAGGCTCCACCCGGGATGCTGCGCAGGTGGCCGCTAATGGCAGTGCAGCGGCCGTCATGGCTGTGCTGCTGGGGCTGCGAGGTGATGGCATCTGGCTGGTGGCGCTGCTGGGGGCGCTGGCGGCGGCAACCGCGGATACCTGGGCTACGGAATTGGGTGTGTTGGCACGCAGCCAGCCCCGGCTCGTGACCGATGGCCGCCCGGTGGAGCCGGGCACCTCGGGCGCCGTGACCATAGAAGGCACCGTGGCTGCTGGTGCAGGATCTCTCTTTTTAGGAGGCCTGGCCGCGGTCTATCAAGCAGCCCCTTCGCTCGCCCTGGCTGGCCTGCTGGGAGGTTTGGGCGGGGCATTTGTGGACAGCTTATTAGGCGCCAGCGTACAGGCTCGCTACTTATGCCAGTCCTGTGGCCGCCCGACCGAGCATTCCCCCCGACATACCTGCGGCGCTGCCACGGACTTCGCAGGCGGTTGGCGCTGGCTGACGAACGATGCTGTCAACGCGGCCGCCTCACTTGCTGGAGCGGCATTGGCCATATTGGTATTCCGACTGTTTGGCTAGCTCACGGCGCTTGAATTAGAAATTTCCTCTAATCCTTTGTTAAGGTGCAGGCGATACGCTGAATAAATATGGGGAGAAGCCTTGGACTGGACTGATCGAGTTCATCCGCCGTCCAAACAATCGCTGGTATGTCATTTTTACCAGCCGCAACCTCACGAACGGCGGTCAGTGCAGGCGAGGCAGACCGGATCAAAAGAAAACCTTTTTCCACATCAATCAGTAGTAATAATTAAGAACAGGAAATAAATTGACCTGTTGACGATGCAGTGCTTGGCATATAAGATGATACCTACTCCATTACGAAGGCCCAGGCTGACCTGGAAGCGTGAGCTTTAGGGTTCGCCATTCCCAAGGGTCGATTCCGATCGAAGGGAGGTGAACGAGGCAGCTGAGAGACGAAAAATAGCACACCAATCGTAGTTTAAAGCACAATTCAGGAGGAGAAAATAGTGAAACGCCGAACGATTTATTACATGTTCAGCCTGCTCATCGTGGCGAGCATGGTTTTGGCGGCTTGTGGCGGCGGTCAAACCGTCGATACCACGGAAGAGCCGGTGGCCGAAACCGAAGCCCCCGTGGCTGAAACCGAAGAGCCCACGGATGAGACCGAAGATCCCACGGATGAGACCGAAGAGCCGACGGCGGAAGAAGGCGGCGAATTCGTCTTCGTGATGTCCGCTGATGCCGGCACTTTGGACCCCTCGCTGGAAACCAGCGCCAACAGCTTGATTCCAGCCAACCACATCTACGAAGGCTTGACGCGGTTTGAGGCCGGGACCACCGTTCCGGAGCCGTCATTGGCGACGAGCTGGGAAGTGTCCGATGATGGTCTGACCTGGACCTTCAACTTGCGTGAGGGCGTGAGCTTCCACGACGGTACTCCCTTTGACGCCGACGCAGTCCTGTTCAACTTCAACCGCTGGTTCGATCCTGAGCATCCGTACCATCAGGAAGGCCAGTTCATCTATTGGAACTACATGTTCCAGGGTGTCAAGGGTGCAGACAGCGTGCTGGAGAGCATCGAGAAGGTTGACGATATGACGGTTCAGATGACGCTGAGCCGACCCAACGCCAGCCTGCTCAACACTTTGGCTATGGAGAACTTCGCCATCGCCAGCCCAACAGCTGTCGAAGAGCAGGGTGATGCCTATGGCACGGCCGAGGGTATGGCTGTAGGCACCGGGACCTTCATGGTTGAGGAATGGGTCAAGGAAGATCATCTGACCTTGGTCCGCAACGATGACTACTGGGGCGAGATTCCCACACTGAATCGAATCACCTTCCGTGTGATTCCCGACACCAACGCAGCCTTCCTGGCACTCCAGGCCGGCGAAGTTGATGGAATCAGCCTGTGGGCCAGCCCGGGCTCCGACAGCATTGCCGTGGCCCAGGAAGACCCGAACATTGAAGTTGTCTACAATCCGGCCTTTAATGTCGGCTACCTTGGCTTGAACCATGCCAAAGAGTGGTTGCAGAACATAAACGTGCGTCTGGCCATCGCCCATGCGATCGACGAGCAGTCCATCATCGACGCCATCTATCCGGGCGACGCTGAGGTTGCCTCCCAGTTCCAGCCCCCAAGTCTATGGGGTTACAACGAGGACGTTGAGGACTATCCTTACGATCCTGAGCTAGCTCAGGAGTATCTGCAGGCAGCCATCGACGAGGGCGTCACGATCCCCGATCCTGCCGTCTTCTACGTGATGCCAGTATCCCGCGCCTACTATCCTGATCCGCAGCCCACGGGCGAGCTGATCCAGGCACAGTTGGCTGATATCGGCATCAACGCCGAAATCCAATCGCCCGCCTGGCCTGATCCGTACATCAGCGATCTGACCGAGGATGGCACCAAGCACGATCTGTTCATGCTTGGTTGGGTTGGCGATAACGGTGATCCGGATAACTTCCTGTGCGTCTTCTTCTGCGGTGGCGACGCTTCATTCAACAATGACGGCGCTGGCGTGCCGGCCCCGCCAAATGATGAGATCGCCCAACTGCTGAAGGACGCGGTTGCCGAGACCGACTTCGACGCCCGTGAGCAGATGTATCAGCAGGCCAACCAGATGATCCACGACGAAGTTTTGAGCGTGGCGGTTGTCCACCGAACGCCTCCCACCTTGCTGCGAGCAAACGTGGAGGGCTTCGTGCCCAGCCCTGTCCGTGAGGTCTTGAGCTACCTGACCTTCTCGGAGTAATCGGCTAACGGTAACCCGAATCCGGGGGGGCCGTGAGGCCCCCCCGGTTTTCTTTATCGGTCGGATACAATCGGCAAATTATTTGGTAGCGATCTTCGAAAACTCGCCAGAGAGATGATGGTTGGATTATGACCCAGTACATTCTGCGCAGAATTGCGCTTGTTATTCCTGTGGTCTTCGGCGTCACTTTTTTTGCCTACGCCATGGTACTGATGACCGGTGACCCGACCTCGGCCCTGGCTGGCGAGCACGCCACGCCGGCAATGCGCGCCCAAGTCCGAGAGCGGCTTGGCCTGGATGATCCGCTTCCGGTGCAATACGTGCGTTTCTTGGGCCGGTTATCCCAAGGCGATCTTGGGACCTCGGTGATGACCCGAACACCCGTCGCCTCGGAGCTAAAACAATTCTTCCCGGCGACGGTGGAGCTGGCGTCGGCTGCTATGCTGTTGGCGATCACTGTTGGCATTCCATTAGGTGTCATCGCAGGTTACAAGCACAATACCTTTGTTGATCTGGCTAATACGATCGGAGCGTTGATCGGCGTCTCGATGCCGATCTTCTGGCTGGCGTTGATTCTGTTGTGGGTATTCGGTCTCGAGTTGGGCTGGTTTCCCACGAATGGCAGACTGGGCGCTGGTATCGCGTTAGAGAGGATCACCAACCTGTATGTGGTCGATGCAATTATCAGCGGCAATGGCGAAGCGTTCTGGAGCGCCTTGCACCATCTGGCTTTGCCGGCCCTCGCGCTGGCGACCATTCCTACGGCCTTCATCGCCCGAATTACCCGCTCGTCGATGCTGGATGTGCTGGGCGAGGATTACATTAGGACAGCGAGAGCCAAGGGGGCTTTGGAGCGCAATGTGGTCATCCGGCACGCTGTAAAGAACGCGATGCTGCCAGTGCTGACGGTCATCGGCCTGCAGGTCGGCCTGTTGATGGCCGGCGCCATCCTGACCGAAACGATTTTTGCCTGGCCGGGCATGGGGCGCTGGGTGGTCAATGCCATCGTGACGCGCAATATTCCGGTCATTCAAATTGCGGTCATTGTTTTTGCGCTTATCTTTGTTTTCGTGAACTTGCTGGTTGACCTTGCGTATGCTTGGGTAGACCCCCGAATCCGCTACGATTAGGTTGTTATGACAGAAAACATTCAAAAAGATCGAATGGCAGCGGCGACGCCTTCATCTGACGAAAAGCTATCACTGTTGAGCCAGGAACCAAGCGCGCCCTGGAAAAACGTGCTGACCAGGCTGCGGCGCAACAAGCTAGCGATCGCCGGGTTCATCGTTATTGGCATTGTGGTGATGGTCGCCCTGTTGGCTCCGGTGTTGGCGCAGCATCATCCCAACGAAGACGGAGTCTTCAAAGCCTTTCCCGGCGATAGCAAGCAGGCACCATCCCTGACGCATCCTATG
>JBKHKF010000083.1:0-8779 GCA_046537745.1 Anaerolineales bacterium
GGATGATACATGGGCACGACCATCCGGCCGTCCTGCTTTTTTGGCTGGCCGTGAATCCGGCTGATCTTTTCACCTGGGAAATACCGCTCCATCGAAAAACGGCCTAATGTGACGATGACTTTCGGGTCGATAGCCTCAAGCTGGCGATCCAGATAGTTGGAAGTACAAGTTTCCAACTCGTCCTCTCGCGGATCCCGATTTCCCGGCGGTCTGCATTTCACCAGGTTGGTGATGTACACATCCTCACGATTGAAGCCAATGCCAGCCAGCAGTTCTTCCAGAAAGTTGCCGGCTGCTCCAACAAAAGGTCTTCCCTGCTGATCCTCATGAAAGCCGGGTCCCTCGCCAACCAGCAAGATGTCGGCGTCAACTGGGCCTTCACCGGGCACGGCGTTATTGCGTGATTGGGACAACCGGCATAATTGACAGACGCGAACCTGGTCCGCAACATCCTCAAGGACCGCTTGTGCGTTCACCCTGTACCTCCAGTTCCAATGACTTCTTAGGTATGCGCTCCAAGCTCATAACCAGCGCATCTTCCTCATTATCCCGATAATAGCCAGATCGCACCCCGACCACCTCAAACCCAAATTTAGCGTACAGACCTTGAGCAGCCTTGTTAGAGCGTCGGACCTCCAGGCTGACTGTTTCAACACCGCGACCGGCAAAGAAGCGGAGCGATTTAATCAAGAGTGATTCCGCTACACCCTGGCGTCGGTGCTCAGGCGCCACTGCCAACGTGCTGATGTGACCCTCATCCACAAGCTCCCACAGGCCGACGAAGCCTATTACCTTGGGCTCCAGTTCCAAAGGCAGCTCAGCCACGAAAAGCGTCGCCACTGGATTCTGAGTTAATTCGAAGCGATAGCTTCGCTCCGGCCAGGGCGCTGCGAAAGAGCGTTCATCGATGGCAAGCACCTGCTCGAGGTCATCCAACGACATCGGACGGATGCGCCAGCGGGAGCGGTCCCTTCCCATCAAGTTTCAGCACCCTCGAGCTCACCCAGGTAGGTCGGCGCCAGCGCGGCGGGATCATCCTCATCCCCCGCCGCGAAGCGATTGCGAGCAATCTCAGCGAGATAGCTCGGCCGACGTAAACAGGCAGCCGGCGATCGTAAAAGCACGTTCTTTTCGCGCTCAAGTCTGGACCGCGCATCCCCGATCTCGCCGCAGATCACGGTCGGTTCGCGAAGCCGTCCAAGCGCCTGGTCCCAGGTCAAACTTTCGGGCTCCGATTGGGCTTGCCAGCCTGAGCGCCCCCATTTGTACCACACGGCCGCAATGCGCTTTCGGCCGGCCTGAATCACGGCCAGAAGTGGCTCCTCGGCCTGTTCTTGAGCGGCAGCCAGGATATCCAACGTGGGCACCCCGGCCAGCGGGATTCCGTGTGCCAAAGCCAGCCCCTTGGCCAAGGCCAGACCGATGCGCAAGCCAGTATACGATCCCGGTCCGATGGCCACCGCCAAACCATTCAAGTCCGCCGGGCTGATGCCTGCATCGCGCAGAATCAAGGCTGCCTCGGGGGCGAGCTCGGTGGTGTGGTGGCGCTTTGAACGCCAAATGCGCTCGGTCAGAACCTGGTGGCCATCGTCCAGACTCAGCCCGATGTGATCGCTAGCGGTATCAATTGCTAAATACAAATCAGCCTCCGAATGCCGCTTTTCGGAAATCCCGGAGCAGATTTTCATAGGCTAATCCGCTTGCAGAAAAATGAAGGTTGCGCCGGGATTCTTCAGCCCACTGCATGGAAACCTTTAAATGCTCCTCTGGTAGGATGTCCGCGATCCGCTCCGGCCATTCGATCATCACTGGTCCGGATTGGTCGAATAGCTCCTCCAGGCCCAGCGCTTCCGCCTCACGGCTGCCGCTCAGTCGAAAGGCATCGACGTGGTATAGAGTCTCACCATCCGCGCGCCGGTACTCATTAATCAGAACAAAGGTAGGGCTGGTGACCAGGTCCAGCGATCCCCATCCGCGTGCAATCCCCTGCGCAAGCGTCGTTTTCCCTGCACCGAGGTCACCGGCCAGCAGGATGATCGCACGCCGCGGCAGCATCTCGCCCAAGCGGACGCCAATTCGCTGCGTCTGCTCAGGACTGTGGCTCAAGAATTCCAGGCTGCGCTCGTCAAGAATAGGCACCGATTGGGATTATACGTGAGCGATATGGGGGTCACAAGCGCTTCCTCAGCTTGGGAGTCCGTGCTACCATGCAGGACATGAAAACACTTATCATCTCCGACATCCACGCAAACTTAACCGCGCTTGAGGCCGTTCTCGCCGATGCCCAGGATCACGATTATGAAGCTGTCTGGTGCCTGGGCGATTTGGTCGGTTATGGACCGGACCCCAATGAGTGTGTCGAGCGGGTCCGGGAATTGCCGGATCTGGTATGCCTTATCGGGAATCATGACCAGGCTGCACTGGGGAAGATCCCATTGGAAAGGTTCAACCAGGATGCCCGCAGCGCAGCTTCCTGGACACAGCGCGAGCTCACCGAAGCCAACGAGACCTACCTGCGCTCGCTGCCCAGCCGAGTCGACTTGGATCAATTCACCTTGGCTCACGGCAGCCCTCGCCAACCTGTCTGGGAATACATCCTCGATCCGCAGACGGCCGAGGCAAACTTCGAAGCCTTCGAAACCCATTATTGCCTGGTAGGCCATTCTCATTTACCCCTGGTGTTTCACAAAGACGGCGGAGATGGTCGCACCGACATGAGATCAGCCCCCTGGGATCATCCATTGGATTTGAAGCCCCGCATGATCCTGAATCCAGGCTCCGTGGGTCAGCCACGGGATATGGACCCAAGAGCGGCCTACGCGCTGCTCGACACCGAAGCGCTCACCTGGCAGGCATACCGCGTTCGTTATGACGTCGAACAGGTCCAGAGACGGATGAAGAAAGCCGATCTGCCAGAGCGACAGGCGATTCGCCTGGGTTCCGGGTGGTAGTCGGGAACAAAATTGCATCCTCTGGCGTCTTTAGGGAGAAGACAACGCCGATAAAACAACTGGAGGAACTGCCATGAAGCGAATCGCCCTATTCATTCTCCTGATCAGTAGCCTGGTCATCGCTGGATGTGGCGCTATCCCACAACTGTCACGCGCCGTCGGCAGTGACCAATCCGTCTCCGATATGGCGCTTCGAGAGGAGACAATGGAGATGGAGGCGCCCTCGGCCGGTGAGGCCGAACCGCAAGAAGCCCCACGCTCGAGCGACCTCGATATGGCTTCCGTGCAGGAGCGCCTGGTCATCCGAAACGCCAATCTGAGCGTTGTAGTGGAAGACCCCGATGAATCCGTGGAAGCCATCAGTCGGATGGCCGAATCCATGGGTGGCTTCGTTGTTTCCTCCAATGTCTTTCAGACGTCCTTTGGAGATGCCCGGCTGGGCGAACCAATCCAGGCTAAACAGGCCAACATCACCATCAGGGTCCCAAGCGACCAACTTGATCAAGCACTGGACCAAATCAAGGAAGGCGCGGTCGAGGTTCGCAATCAGAACATCAGCGGCCAGGATGTGACGGAGGAGTACACCGACCTGCAGGCGAGACTCCGCAACCTTCAGGCTGCCGAGGAACAGCTGCGGGAGATTATGCAGTCATCCACTGAAACGGAGGATACGCTCCGGGTGCTGCAGGAGCTGCGGCAGGTGCGAGAGGAGATCGAGGTCATTCAAGGGCGGATCCAGTACCTTGAGCAATCGACTCGCCTCTCCTCCATATCCGTGGACCTGATCCCGGATGTGGCGGCTCAACCGCTGCAGATCGGGCGCTGGACCCCGGAGGGGACGGCTCGAGAAGCGGTGGAGGCTTTGGTCGGTGCGCTGCAGTTCCTGGGTGACGCCGCCATTTGGGGCGTCATTTGCGTGGTCCCGGTCGCCCTCATTGTTGGCCTGCCGCTCTATCTAGCCGGCCGAGCCATCTGGCACCGGCGCAAACGGGCACAGGTCAGCAAGGAATCGAAGCAGGGTGGGAAGGCTCATTCCGCCTAGGATCAAACACAGCAAGAACTGACCTGAAGAACGAGAAGGCTCCCGTACGGGAGCCTTCTTTGTTCAGTCGCCTGGCCACGCTTTCAGTCTCGACCGATGGCGGAGCGGACCTTGGCTGCGAGTTCGCCGAATTCCTCTGTGTACGTCATTCGAAGCGTGCGGGGACGTTTCAGAGGGATGGGCAAGTTGAGCACAACGGAACCTGGACGGGGGCTCAAGACCACCACGCGATCAGCCAGCAGTACAGCATCTGAGATCGAATGGGTCACCATCAGCGCTGTGACCGCGCGCTCATGCCAGATCCGCATGACCTCCATGAGCATCCGCTCCCGGGTGAGTGCATCAAGCGAACCAAAGGGTTCGTCCAGCAGCAATAAGTCCGGCTCGTGGACAAGGGCGCGCGCGAGCGCTACCCGCTGGGCCATACCCCCCGAGAGATCCTGCGGCCAAGCTTCTTCGAATCCCTTGAGTCCCACCAAATCAACGAGTTCGCGGACTCGATCCTCCGCACGATTTCCTTCCACCCCTCCGATTTCAAGTGGCAGACGGATGTTTTCAAGTGTGGTCCGCCATGGCATCAGGTTGGCCTGCTGAAAAACGAACCCGATTCGTCGGCGGGGCTTTGTCAGCGGTTCGCCTTCAAAAATCACGGATCCACGGGTAGGCTGAATGAGACCGGAGAGTAGACGGAGCAGCGTGGTCTTTCCGCAGCCCGACGGCCCCACCACACAGATAAAGCTCTCCCTGCGTACGTCCAGGCTAACCCGATCGAGCGCTCCGACGCCACCGTTCCCGTTGGCATAGCTATGTGACAGGTTCCTTACCTGCAGAAGGTGCTGATCAGCGCTCATGGACCGGGAATAAACTGGTTGGTAAATGCCTGCTCCACCTCCACCGGATCCGATAGCAGGTCCATCGCCAACAGCACCTGCTGCATGTTCTGCCATGCTTCCGGCTCGGAGAACCCCAGACGCTCCGCCTCCCAGAACTGGATGGAGGTCTCCAGCACCTGCATCTGAGTTGCTTTATCGGCTTCGTCCAGCCCCTCCACATAGCCCGTGGAAATTTGATAAGCAGCCTCTGGATCCTCTATCGTATCCTGCACCCCTTTTAAGACCGCTTGGATCATCCCCTGTACTAATTCGGGGTTTTCTTGAATAGTCCTTTCATTCGTGATCAACCCGTTTGAGGCAAGTTCCACGTGGTCGGAGACACGGAGGACATCAATCTCATATCCTTGGGCGCGGAGCTGGATCGGTTCATTGTTAGCGTACACAACGACGGCATCATCCTGTCCTGTGGCCAGGGCTTCAACTTGATTGAAGCCAATGGAGTCAAGCTGCACATCATCGACAGTTAGGCCGCCCGCTCTGAGCAAGGCTATCAACCCGATGTAGGAGGCGCCGAACCTGCCTGGGATGCCAACTTCCATGCTGGCGAGATCCTCCGGGCTCTCCAGGCCCTTATCGTCCAGTGCCGCGACAGCTACTGGAAAGTCCTGCCACCAGGCAAACACATAGACGACGGGGGCACCTTGCTCCCGGGCCAGCAGCACTTGTTCTCCCGAAGCCAGGGAAAGCTCAAGTTCGCCAGAACCAACCAGTGCGACCCCGTCCGTTTCGGTGGAGTAATCGAAATCAACGGAGATGCCTTCTTCTTCGAAATAGCCTCGCTCGGCTGCCACGTAAAAAGGTGCATACTGGATGTTGGGGATGAACCCCATCGGCAGACGGATTTCTCGTAGTTCACTTTGTTGAACCCCTGTCGGGCCGCAGGCTGCCAGAAGAGTCAAAATCACAACGATAAGAAGTACTCTTTGTACCATTTTGGAGATCAATGACATTCCCAATCTCATCCTTTCTGATTGCGCCAGCGCAGGAGCCAGCGCTCTAATAAATTGACCGCTCCATATAGCGCCATCGCCAGCAGGATCAGCGTGAAGATGGCGACGAAGACGAGCGGGGTGTCATACATGCCACGCGCCAAATTAATGAGGAAACCCAAGCCCTCATCAGCTCCCACGAACTCCCCGACCACCGCGCCAATCACAGACAATGTCGCTCCGATCTTCAGCCCTCCGAAAAGCACGGGCAGCGCCGAGGGAATCTCTAATTTTGTGAAAATTTGCAAACGGGTCGCTCGAAGCGACCGCATAAGCTCATACAGGTCCGCCGGAACCGAACGGACCCCCACAACGGTGTTAACCAGGACAGGAAAGAACACGATGAGCGTCGCCACCAGCACCTTGGATAAACGGCCTGGGCCGAACCAGATGATCAGCAAAGGAGCAATAGCCACAGTTGGAATGGACTGGGAGGCGACGATGTATGGTGAAAGCAACCGTTCAAGTGGAGGTGATTTTGCCAGGGCATAGCCAAGGATCGTCGCCACGACAAGCCCAAGCAGCAGGCCAAGCAGAACTTCCATGCCGGTGGCTGCGGTGTGGCGGATCAGCGTTCCGTTCTGCAAAACCTCCACAAACCGATGCCATACCAGATCCGGAGGGGGCAGGATGAAGGCTGGCAATGAACTGACCTCAACCACGGCCCACCACAAAGCCAAGGCCCCCACCATCGTCAGCGGCAGCAGCCAGACCCGGAGCCACCGTCGTTCGATCGATTTCGGCTTTAGGTCCTCTTCAATCTCTTTTTCAATTTGTCCTGCGTAGGCCATTTATTTTACTTTCAGGGATCAAAAAAGCCCCGGGCAAGACCTCGGGGCAAGCTCCGCGTGCAGATGGCGCGATCTATCGCAAGAAAAACCGGAGACTACGTCTCCGGGGATTGGTGCGTGACGCGCTATCATGCAGCGTGATCAAAAACCTTCTACCATCCGGACTATACCGTCGGCTCCGGAGTTTCACCGAATCAGCGCGTAAGCGCTCGCGGGCTGTACCGCCGGTCGGGAATTAGGTTGCCCTTCACCCTGCCCCGAAGGTTGTTATTAAATTCCAGTAAATTGTATCACAGCAAGGCTAGTCGTTCAGCTCCTTCATGTTGCCGGTGTTGACAAACACCACCCGCTCGGCAATGTTTGTAACCCGATCACCGATCCGTTCTAGATTATGTCCAATCCAAAGCAAAAAGGTGGCCCGAGGGGCGCTCTCTGGCTGATCGCTCATTATTTCCACCAGCTCATCGAAGATCGCCTTATATAGCCGGTCCATCTCATCATCTCGGGCGGCGATCTCCTTGGCCATTCCCGGATCGCGATTAACGAAGGCTTTGATGGATCCTCGCAGCATATTACGAGAAATCTCCACCATTCTGGGGATGTCGATCAGCGGTTTCAGCAACGGTTCATCACCCATTCGCAGCACGGTCTTGGCGATCCCAGCCGCATAATCCCCCATACGCTCCACATCCACCACAATATTCATCGCAGCGACGATCGCGCGCAGGTCGCTGGCTGCTGGCTGCTGGGTCGCGATGAGTTTGAGACAGTCCTCTTCGATCTCAAATCGAAGGTCATTGACCGCGTCATCTTCATCAATAATTTGCTGCGCCAGTTGGAGATCTCTATCTTGAAGGCATTTGAGCGCCCTGGCGATGGCGCTGTCCACCATGTCGCTCATGCGCAGGATATTTTCATAGATCTCGTCAAATGCCCGCTGATATTCCACACGCAACTTGGCTGGCATATACCGTCCTCCTCCCAAATTCATGGAGGTACTCCATCCAATGTGTACCATCAGTCTACCGCCCGCATGCTTGACGTCAAGTCCTGATGTGGCTGATTGAGCCAGCTCCTCGGGCTGCGGTGAGCACTGCCGCCCCGCTTGACGGATTCCGACCGGCGGCATAGACTCATTCCAACAGGCGCCCCCGTCGGCTCGCTGACTGCGAGGCGGCGGGGTTTCTTTTGCGGATTATGAACAAACAGCTTCTGGCAGCAATCCTCCTGATTCTTATCCTTATCGCCAGCTGCGCTCCAGCCTCTGGCGAGCCTCAAACGCGGATAACGCCGCGTTTGAGCCCAACCCAAATCCCGCCCACAACCCCGCCGACAGAGCTCGCAACTCAGCGCCCGACTCCTAAACAAAGTCCTGAACCCTCCGCTTCGCCAACGCCAACCTGCCTGCAACCAGGCGTTATCGAAGAGGCCGTCGTTCCCGATCAAGGCTTTGGACGAGAACTGCCTTACCGGATTTACTTGCCGCCTTGCTACCAGGAACTGCAGGGAGGTTTGCCCACGCTCTATCTGCTGCACGGGCTGGCTGGCGACCATCAATCCTGGTTGGATCTTGGCCTCGCTCAGACGGCCGACCGGCTCATGATGGCCGGTGAACTGCCACCCTTCTTGATCGTGCTTCCGTGGCAACGCACCGGGCTCGAAACGGAAGAGGCGGTCATCCAGGGGCTCCTGCCACATGTTGAAGACAATTATCGATCCTTGCCGGGGCGGTCTTGGCGGGCGATCGGCGGTTTCTCCCGCGGCGGCGGCTGGGCTTTCAGAATAGGCATGAAGCACCCAAGCCACTTCTACAGAGTTGGCCTGCATAGCCCAGGCTTGCTTTCGGGTGATCTCACGTCAATGGAGATCTGGCTTAAGTCAAACGCGGGCAGCCAACCCCTGAAAATCTGGATTGATATCGGGGAACAGGACTCACTTATGCCGGCCGCCGAGGAGCTCCGGGGGCGATTGGACGAGCTGAATTTGGATTATCAATTTCGCGTGGGACCAGGCGATCACGACGCTGCCTATTGGTCCGAGAATCTGGCTGATTACCTGGCATGGTATGCAGCCCGTTGGTAGGTGGTAGAGACTAGAGTGCGCGGAGCAGTTC
>JBKHKF010000084.1:0-8774 GCA_046537745.1 Anaerolineales bacterium
GGTGCAACCCAAGCCAGACCGCGGGGAGTATCAGCAAAGCGTATCGGAAAGTCATGGCACTCTCTCACTCCCATGGATTCAACATGGTTTGTATGAGGATCGGCGTTCCTATCTTAATGTTTGGACGGCGAGTGACCAACCAGAGGACCAGGTCGGCAATGTCCCGGGGAACCAGACATTTGTAATGATCCAACCCGGGCCGGTCCTCCGTCATCTCTGTCACCACCATACCCGGACAAATCGTATCCACCCGGATGCCCTTATCCTGATTTTCCACTTGAATGTACTCAGAAAGCGCGTTCAAGGCATGTTTGGAAACGCCATAGGCACCGCTGCCTTCGTAATACGTGGTGGCGGATTCGGAGCTGATATTGATGATGTGGCCGCTTTCACGCTCCCTCATCCCGGGCAACACTGCACGGGACGTCAAAAACGGGCCGCGAAGATTGACCGCCATCACCTCATCCCAGGTTTCCACCGCATGTTCATCGATGGCGCCGCTCCCTCCGATCCCTGCGTTGTTGACCAAAATATCGATCTGGCTGAATCGGTCGAGAGTTTGCTCCACCAACCGCGCCACCTGATGCTGCTTCGACACGTCGGCTGGAATGGCGATGGCCGTTCCGCCATCGCTTTCAATTTCCCCTATTGTGCGCTGGAGCGGTTCCTCCCGCCTGCCACATATTGCCACCTTCACACCCTGTTTCGCCAGGGCTTTGGCTACACCAGAGCCGATCCCTGAGCCTCCACCGGTAATAATTGCAACGTTCCCCTGGATATCCATTCCGGCTAATCCTCTCCTCCGCTGATATGAAAATGAAAACCGCGGCCCGCCCAATCTTGTCAGCAGCCGCGGTGTGATGATGATCGATACGCGAGGTCAGTCTTCGTCACTCTCAGTATATGGGACCAGCTCGCCGTTCTTCGTCAGCAACACCTCCACCTCCATCTTCTCGCTTAAGCTATCCGCCAGACGCCTGAGGTATTTCTTTGATGTAATGCGATGCTCCTCGCCCGGCTTGCCAAACACGACCGTACTAACACCATGTTCCTCAATCACATCTTTAATGGCCTCCTCAAACGGCCCCCTGCGCACTGCCTGTTGGGCGTTCACGCCTTGCCTCTCTGCTCGTTCCTGAGCCATGGTCAGCAGGAACTCACCCATTTCATCGAGGTCATCCTCGAGAGCCCCCAGCAGCGCCCCGCTGCCCCGATATAGAAAGCGCACGTCGCTGACATACAAGAAAATCAACACTTCGCCGCGCTCTTTGGCCAGTGCGATGGCGCGATCCTGATTAGGATGGCTGGCTTCGCCACCTCGTGTTGGACAGAGTATCGACCCCATATCGGATCCTCCTATCACCCCATCAGGACAAATCGGACCAGCAGCCACAGGAAGCCTGCGGTCAGCGTGAGATACGTGACGGGCAGCCCCACCTTCATGAATTCCTGGAACGAGATGGGCGTTCCGGCCTGCCGACTGATACCGGCCGTGACCAAGTTCGCCTCACCGCCAATAAGAAATCCGTTGCCTCCCATAGCCGAACCCATGGAAAGCGCATAGTAAAGCACCTTGCCGCTGGCCCCTGGAACGGAACCGGTGACAAAGTCAACAATTGGCAGGAAAGAAGCCGCCAAGGGAATGTTGGCGATGGCGACCGAGAGCGTGCCGGCACCAAATACCATGACAAAGATGGCCAGGATCAGGTTCTGGCCTACGAACTCAGCCATAGCCGTGGCGATCACGGCCATCAGCCCCACCTCCTGCACGCCACCAATAACCATGAAAATGGCAAAGAAAAAGACCAGGGTTGTCCAATCGACAGCTTTGATCATCTCCTGCACATCGGGGTTGAGCCATATGAGCAGCATCGTGGCGCCGACCATGGCGGGGATGGCGGGGACAACGTGATAACTCTCACCAACGACGAATCCCGCCAGTATTAGTGCAAAAACGATCCCCGACTTGATCAAGGCGTTAGGATGTTCAATCTTCGCGTTTTTCTCCAATCGTTCGTACAGCCGCTCTGATATACCGTCTTCTGTTTTGCGCCATTCTTTCCGGTAGTGAAAAAGCACGTAGGCGGCCATCAAAACCAGCGCCGCCACTACCCCCACAATCTGATTAACAAGAAAATCAGTAAAGCTGATGTTTGCATGTGCTCCGATAAGAATATTCGTTGGGGTACCAATAAGCGTGCTGATTCCGCCGACATTGGAGGCCAGCACCTCCGGGATGATCAACGCGAGCGGGTTGATGCCCATCGCCATCGCAATCTGCAAGCTTATGGGAGTCATCAAGAGCATCGTGGTGAAGTTGTCCAGCAAGGCCGAGGACACCGCGGTGACTGCCATGAGGATCAAGACCAACAGCCAGGACCGACCTCGGCTCAGCCGATACGCTTGGAAGGCGGTCCATTGGAAAATCCCGGTGCCTTCGATGATCGCAATGACAATCATCATACCCAGCACAAGAAAGATCACTTCCCAATTAATGTAGGACAGCGCCCTTTCGAATCCGAAGATATAAAGGCCCGGCTCGAACTGCCCCCCGATGAAGGTCACCAGGAACATTGCCGACATCCCGGCCAGCGCGGCAGTGGTGCTGTGCAGGACCTCAAAGGCGATCAGTGCCAAAACAACCAGAAAAATCGCCCCAGCCGCCCAGAAACCCTGGCTAATCCGGCGCTCCAACGTGATTTGGCCGAAATTATGAACACCCGCGCTGTCCAGGTTTCCCCGAATAATTGAACCAATTACGAGCTCTCGACCATGGAAATGGGGACGATCCACGGATAGCAAGGAGCCTGGGGCGGGCATCTCGTCAATGGACAGCGCCCATCTTCCATCCTCCAGGCTCTCGCTTTTGGCGATCGATTCGCCGGTATCCGTCAGCAGGCTGATCTCCACGCCCTCAACCTGGCGGCCTTGAGCATCTACCACTTGACCCGTCAGCAGCAGGCTTTCATTCTGTCCGCTCACGGGGGCCCGCTGAGGCAAGCCCAACAGCAGCAACACGGCCAAGGCGGCCAGCAAGAGATAAATGAAACGAGCTTTAAGTATGGAACCTGGGTTCATGCAGCTCAGCCATAAAGCTTGAGGAATCTCTGCGCATCACTTTGCAAGGCCTCATTTTACCAATCCTAAGCTGGAGGGACTTGAGGCAATGGCGCAACCCTTACTTCGCCATCATAGTCAAGGAAGACAACCCTGGCCTCTACAGGCTCCTTAAGCAAGCGCTGTGCAGCATGCCAATAGCGCCGAATTTGGCGATCGTGGCGCTTCATAGCCTCTTCTAAATCTTCAGGACCATGCAGCTCGTCCGTCTTGAAATCCAGCAAGTGCCAGCCGTTGTCCCCGCGGTAAAGCAAATCAATCGTCCCGGAATCGGGCGCACCCAGGCCGCGCGAGTATGTATAGGGAACCTCATGATAGCGCTGTACGCTCGCCGCCACTTCACCATGAAGCGAATGTGATTGGAATCGGGAGAGGAGCTCCTTGGCGATGGAGAGCGCGGCGCGCCTGGGAGCCTCATCAACAAGCCCTTCTCCGATTGCGCTTACTCTAAGCAGCTCATCCAAGGCTTCGTCGGGTGGGAAACGCCAGCGTTCGATGGCACGATGCACCAGTACGCCCACCACCGCGGCTGGCGGCCGACGTCGACCGCTGGCCCGCCAGCCTCGGGCGAGCGGTTCGTCGTAACCTTCATCGGTTGTCTCGGCCTGCTTTGGCTCGAGAGAAGGAAACAAAGGGATCGGATGCGCCTCTTCCACCTCGACTTGCGATGGTTCGGGCCTGTACGGTTCAAATTCCGGTACCTCATCGCTCACAATAAGTCGGAAATGGCCATGCTCCGCCGCCCCTGACTGCAGGCTCTCTGTTTCCACACCGGCCGTTGCGAGCACCTCCTCCAGCCAACCGTAAACGAGAACGCCGCGAGCACCGAGCCGGCCATGACCGCTGATCAGTAATTTCTCGCGCGCCCGGGTCAGCGCCACATAAAGCAGCCTGGCTTCTTCGGCCTGCTCTTGCGATTGCTCAAGAGCTCGCGCCACGCGAAATCGGAGGCTGCTGGCCGACCAACGATCGGGCTTGAGCGCAAGCCCCATCTCGGGATGCACCATGAAATCCGGTCTGAAAGCGCGCTGTTGATAGCCCGCATCAGCCAACACTACGAAATCAAACTCAAGCCCTTTTGCTTTATGGATGGTCATTAATCGAAGGGCGCCGCTCGTTTCAGCGGGTGCCTCCCCTTCTCTGACCCCGGCCTGCTGGGATAGTCGCAGGTATTCCAAAAAAGAGCGCACCCTCGTGGCCCCACTTCGTCTTGCATCCATCAGCAGCTTGTCCAGATTAGCCCACTGACGTTCACCAGCGATAGCAAGCAAGGCTCGGCCATCAACCCAGTCCACCCAACGCTTGAGCAGCTCGACCACCGGCATTCGATCCACCATGGGACCGAACTCCGCCAACATAGCCAGTGCCCGCACTCTGGCTGCTTGGTCCCGCTCGCTCAGTTCGAGATCGCTGATCTCAAGCGCTTCAACCAGGGCACGGTGGCTTCCATCGTTCACCCGCAGCCGGTAGATCCCGACATCCGTCATTCCGACAGCAGCTGATCGCAGCAATCCGACCATAGCCGTGTTGTTCCAGGGTTCCGCCAAGGCTCGCAGGGCATTGAGCACCTCCCGGATTTCGGGTCGCTCGTAAAAGCCTCTACCGGCGACAGTAACGTAAGGAATGCCGGCATCGGACAACGCATCCTCATAGCTCGAAAAGCCAGTAGATGCCCTGAAGAGCAACGCCGCTTGATCCCAGGCACCCAGCTCGCCTGCCCGCCGCATCTGAAGCAGGCGCTCGGCCAGCAAACCAGCGGCAATTGGGCGAGCTTTATCCGCGCGGTCGCCTAACCCAATCAAAAACTCAACGTAAGGCGGTTGTGTGGAGGCCAAATGGCTCTCGCGATCGGACCGAAGTGGTTGATAACTTATGCGGTAGTCGCCTGTGGTCTGAGCTTCATCCAGGATGGGAGGGAGCCAATCATCGAAAATCTCAAGCAATTTGGGGTGCTGGCGAAAGGTCCGGTCCAGCAAAAGAGCATGACCCTCCTTCTCCAATTCACCCTTCAAGCTCTGGAAGATTTCCACCTCGGCGCCCCGGAATCGATAGATGCTCTGGCGGGCATCACCTACGACGAATAACTTACCGGATTCATCCTGGGCCAGAGCCTGGATGATTGCCTGCTGGCGCTGGTTGGTGTCCTGATATTCGTCCACCAGCACCCTTCGCATGGCGTCCTGCCAGCGAACCCGAATGGAGGGGATCGCCAAAAGTTGGAGCGCACCGGCTTCCAGGGCGTCGAAATCCAACGCCGCCCGCTTATCCAGCGCCTCGATGTATTCTTGACGGGCTCGCTGATAAGCCCACTGGACAGCCGACCTCATCTCGGGATATACCTGCTCAAGGCCCGGGTCCGGCGGGTCATCGGTAGAGCGTTTGCCGCCAAGCCAAGGATCGATGCTTTCGTCGTACCGGTCTTGTAATTGGTCGATGGCCATGCGGGCACGGCCATCCCGCTTGCCTACGCCGCCGCGCATGTGCTGCCGGCGCATGTCGAAGAGTTGGCTGGCTGCTACCAGCCCCGCGCCTTCCTCCAGGGAGGATTCAAGCTGCTCCAGACCAGCAAGCAGTCCCTCGGCCAGAGCCCGCATCGCATCCGTAGCATCCGATTGGAAGTAGCCCTCCGCCTTCAAAGTGCGCAAATCCCGGATCGACTCTGCCACGGAGGGTTCTTCGAGGAAATCCTGAATCAATTTTGTCAGCCAATGGTCGAGATCAAGGCTCTGCAAGAAGTCGGTCAAGAGCGCCGGATCCACCTCGAGCCTTTTCTCAAGCAGCCCGAGGAGAAGCTTGCGAAGAGCCCAGGCGCCGTAATGCTGGTAAATTGAAACGGCCTGAGGATCATTTGCTGCTGCCGCCAGCGCCGATTCCACTGATTCGTACTGCAGCACCCGAGCCATCCCCTCTTCGAGCACCTCGAATTCAGGATCAAGGCCTGCTTCGGCAGGATGGTTGCGCAGGATTTCCGCGCATAGGCTGTGGATGGTGCCGATACGCGCGCCGTCCATGGCATTGGCCAGGCGGCGCCACCGCGCTGCCGAGGTCTCTGATTGGCGCACTTCCGCCTCGAGCTGGGCCGCCCGACGGATCCGGTTCCGCATCTCGCGGGCGGCCTTCTCGGTGAAAGTGATCGCTGCCACCTGACGGGGTTCGAAGCCTTCCGCTAAAGCCGCCAGATAGCGGGCCACCAGAGTCCGGGTCTTGCCGCTGCCTGCGCCCGCCGACACCAGCACGTCCTGACCGCTGGCCTCGACGGCTTCCTGCTGCGCTTCCGTCAGTTCTTGTAGATAGCGGGGGGTTGCGCTCATCGCTGATATCCAGGGGAATAGCGCCAGCACCAATCCGCAGCCGGGCAGTAGATAGGACATCCGCCCTGCGGTGGAACCGGCGGATATTCGCCGGCCCGGATGGAGTTCAAATAATTGGATAGATGGGCGCGCAGCACCTGATAACTGCCCTCGGGCCCCTCGATGCTGGTCTCGTTCCATGAAGTGCTGAATCGGCCCAGTCGTAAGCCGCCTGGCTTTGCCGATCGGATAACCCAGTAGAAGCCATCACTGACTCGGCCAAGTTTAAGAGCTCGCTCCGCTGCGAGCGCGTAAAGCGGCAGCTGCAGGCGCCGGCCTCGGACCAAATCCGCCGGATCCAAATGGGAGCTACCGGTTTTGTAATCGATAACCCGAACCTGATCGCCCTTGCGGTCCACCCGATCGATCACCCCTCTTATCCGAACGGACCCGGCCTCGGTTTCCATCACCAAGGGCGGCGTGTCAGCCAGACCAAAAATCGCTTCGAAGGCCATGGGCTCCCACCCCTGCTCCAGCTCTGCCAGCGCCAGCACCGTATCCTCCAGATCTGCTGTCAACTGTTCGCTCTCAACCTGCCAGAGCGGGGACGGTCGGAAGCCGAATTCTGAAGGAGCGGCATCAAAGGCCTTCTTTGCAAGCGGACGAAGTGAATCCAGGACCTGATCCGGATCCGTCGGGTCCGGGGCTTGCTCGTAAGCAAGCTCCAAAATACGATGAAGCAGCGATCCAAGCTGCCGAACATCCGGACCGAGCGCCGGCTCCTCCAGTTGTTCGAGCCCGAAGAGCTGCGCCGTCAGGAAAAAGTGAGGACAGGTTCCATAGCTTTCGAGCCTGCTTGGACTCCAAATGTGCGCTTCATCGTAACGGTCGGACAGCTCATCAGCTGCCCCCTGCAGTCCGCCTTCAAATACACCCGAAGGAACCTCCGCCAGACGAGCTTCGATGAGCGTTCTCGCCTGGCGCAGTGGCTCAAGACGGGGCGCCAAGATTTCGTAGGCAGCCGGCAAGGAGCCCCGTCGCACCGCCAGGAAGGCGACCTCCTGAGGCGAAGCCGCCTGGCTCATGGGTCGATCAGCACCACTCTGCAGCAGGGGAACATCGTCGTCGGACATGCCAAAGACCCGCAGACTCTCCTGCCAGAAGGGTGATGGCTCCCATGTTTCTCCATCCTCCGAAAGTGTGGGCCTCGTGAAAAGCAGCGACCCATCCGCCCTGGTGATGCCCTCATAGAAAAGGGAGGCTTGATCCCGCCCGATCCGAGGTTCCAGGCCCAGTTGCTGACGAAGCGCTTCACCGAGGAAAGGATCCTCACGCTCCACAACAGGGAGCTGGCCCTCCGATAGACCCAACATTGCCACAGCCTCGAAACGAAGGCCCCGTACCGCTTGAATCCCTTCGACCTGCAGCGCGGATTTCTGCCAATCGATTCTGGGTTGATATCGCACCCGCTCCAGCGAGCCATTGAGGTCGGATAAGAAGGCTTGATAACCAATCTCTGAACCGCCTACCACGGCCTCCGAGAGCATCATCGCCCGGAAGACCTCACGAAGCCGCAGCGCGGCTGCCTCCTCCTCGGAGGATTCCGCGCGCTCGAAGAACATGAGATCCTGCAGCAGATCCTCGAGCCAGGTGACCCACTCGGTCAGGGTTTGGACCTGCCTTACAGAAAGCCGAGCTCCAAGCTGCCGCAGGCCCTGATTCATTCGTAAAGCCTGTTCCGGACTCGGCAGCGGCACCGAACTCACCTCCAGGGGTTCCGGGGAGGCCTCCTGCTTGCGTTGCGCCAGGGTATGCAGCGTCTGCTCCCACTGATCCAGCCCTTCCACCACCTGTCCCCAGTAACTGGCGGCCTCCAGCGGGATCGCATCGGCAGGGTCCAGGTTGAACGCAGTGAGATCGAAGAAGGGCGAACGGATCGCCTCCAGCGTCAGCCGGCGAGGCCAGTTCGAAAGGGGCAGATCGAGCAGATCGAACAGGGCCACGATGGCAGGCGCCTGGTCCAGCCGTTTGCCTCCGCCGAAGAGCAGTGGGATTCCATATTCACGGGCCGCTTGCCGGACGTAAGGTTCATAGCCCTCTGGGTCCGTCAATACGAGCGCGCAATCACGGAGTGGCAATGATTGCCTGCGATGAGCTGCTTTGATCCAGCGAAGCGCTTCACGGACCTCCTGGTCGATCGAGCGCGCTTTCAGCCATTCCACACCGCTTTCTGCTCCTCTAGAACCACCTTTATCTGCAGTGAACACCCGCTTTGAGAGCAGCTTCAGGGATGAACTGCGAGAGGTCTCGTGCTGACACAGCTGGATGTCCAAATCCGGGATGGCGCTTAGCAGCCTGTCATAGGCC
>JBKHKF010000085.1:0-8633 GCA_046537745.1 Anaerolineales bacterium
GGATGAAACGCCGCCTGGAGGTGGCCCGGGGTTTGCTGCACCACCCCAAGCTGCTGTTCCTGGACGAACCGACGCTCGGATTGGACCCCCAAACGCGTCGCCATATATGGCAGTATCTACGAGAGCTGCGCGATCGCGAGCGGGTCACCATCTTTATGACCACTCACTACATGGAGGAAGCGGAGAACTGCGACAGGGTCGCGATTATGGACGAGGGAGAAATTGTTGCGCTGGACTCTCCAGCGAGGCTGAAGGCGATGGTGGGAGGCGATGTGGTCACTGTGTGGACCTCGGATAACAAGAAGGCCCGGAGCAAGCTGGAGAGCTCGGATGTCTCGGCCAGGCTGGGACCCCAGGGGGAACTTATTGTCGAGGTGCAGCAAGGCGATGCCTTTATTCCGGAAATGATGATGGCGCTGTCGAGCCGCGAGAATGGCATTAAAGTGGAGAACGTCAACCTCCGGCGTCCGACGTTGGAGGATGTGTTCATCAAGCTCACGGGACACGCCATTCGCCAGGAATCGGCCAACGCCGTGGATCGGATGAAGGACCGCATGCGACGGCGGCGGGGAAGGTAATCAGACATGCGAGAGAAAGCTATGGGTTGGCTTCGAGGTTCGTATACGATCTGGACACGCGATCTGCTCCGTTTTAGGCGGGACCGTGCCAGGCTGATCTCATCCATCGGCCAACCGCTTTTATTCCTGGTGCTGTTCGGAGGCGGCTTTTCTTCGGCGATTTCCAATCTTGGCGGGGGCGACGTGAATTACACGCAGTTTCTGTTCCCTGGAATTCTGGCCATGACGGTGCTGTTCACCAGCGTCTTCTCGGCGGTATCGATCGTTTGGGATCGCCAATTCGGACTGCTGAAGGAAGTGATGGTCGCGCCAGTTTCGCGCATCGCGGTCGCTGCCGGCAAAGTTGCTGGCGGCAGCACAGTGGCCCTGCTGCAGGGCTTAATCATTCTGCTGCTGGCTCCTGTTCTCGGGATCAGTTTGTCTTGGACGCAAATCGTGCTGATTATTGGCATTATGCTTCTGCTGGCTATCATGATGACTTCGCTGGGGCTGTTGTTCGCGGCCCGGCAGCAGTCCCTCGAGGGTTTTCACATGGTCATGAATTTTGTACTGCTGCCGATGTTTTTCCTGTCAGGCGCTTTCTTCCCGCTCCAAGGTGTGCCGGTGTGGATGCACATTGTAGCCTCGCTGGACCCGGTCACCTACGGTGTCGACCCATTGCGTCAGATTGTTCTGATGGGTGTGATTTCAGAAGAGGCACTCCAGCAGTTGGCATTGCGTCCCATCGCAGTCAATGCAGTGCTGATGGCGGTGTTGTCCATCGCTTTCCTGTTGCCAGGGGTTTGGCTCTTCAGCAAAAGGGATTGATGGACTGGTGCAAAGGTGAAGCAGGGATAACCAGAGCCCCACCGCATTTCTAGCCCTTGATCCTTATGTGAGCGGGATCACGGTACTGTCAGCGCTACGTTATACTCTTAAAAATGAAGTTCTAGGGAGAGTAGCCGGAGCATCATCTCACTGCAAAGGCATCTCTGACAGATGAGAGTCAATTTAAAGACCGCACGACAGGCCCGGAGGACGGGGTCGGTGTGCTGGCAGGCAATAATATGAAAACGAATGTGCGCAAGGAATCTGTTTGGGATTATCCGCGCCCCCCAAAGGTCGAGCCAGCCCGGCGGCGTGTCCGGGTCCTTTTCAATGAGGAATGGATGGCTGACAGCGAGGAGGCCCTTCGCGTGCTGGAGACAAGCCATCCGCCAACTTACTACATCCCTCCGGCGGGTGTGCGGATAGATCAGCTCAAACGGATTGAGGATTATTCAACCTATTGTGAGTGGAAGGGCGAAGCGACCTATTTTGATTTAGTCGTCGGTCGAGATCGGGCAGCAAAGGCAGCCTGGTGCTATCGTGAGCCAAAGCCGGGATACGAGTTACTGAAAGATTTCATCGCCTTTTACCCTGGGCGAGTCACCGCTTGCTACTTGGACGATGAGAAGGTTCAAGCTCAACCTGGAGATTTCTATGGCGGCTGGATCACGGATGAAATCGAAGGTCCGTTCAAAGGGGGAGGTGGTACCCGTGGCTGGTGATGGTGCAGAGCTTTCTCCACGGATCAATTGTCGAACGAGTCCCGTATTTCCCCTCTGCAATCATTTGAAAAGCCAGGAAATTTGAACAAGGAGAACATGATGAATATAAGGCGTGACAGATCAGGCCGAGGACTTTGGGCACCGCTGGTGTTTTTTATGGTGGCAGCCCTATTGCTGAGTGCATGCGGCGGAGCTGCCGGGCCGGCGGCCGGCGATCCAACGACATTGACGATTGGCTATGATCCAATCGTCCAGACGGATCCTGCATTGATTTCCTCCGACGCGGAGGTCAGCGTGGCCAACGCGGTCTATGATTATTTGGTCGAGGTGGATGCCAACAACGAGATTCAGCCTCGATTGGCCCAAGAGTGGGAGATCAGTGAGGATGGCTTGACCTACACTTTCCAACTGACGGAGGATGCGACCTTCCATGACGGATCGCAGCTGACGGCAGCCGATGTTGTTTACACCTTCAATCGTCTTCGTGATCCGGACTCCGGCTATGCTACTGTCGATCTTTACAGCAACATCAGCGCAATCGAGGCGACCGGGGATTATGAAGTCACCTTCACGCTTGAGGAAACCAACCCCTTCTTCCTGTTCGATCTCAGCGATAACCACGCGTTGATTATCAAGGATGGCACTGAGGACGCCACGGATTTCAACGGCACCGGACCCTTTATCGTTGAAAACTATAGCGCTGAAGACCGGATTGAACTGACCGCCAATGAAAACTACTTCATTGAGGGTCAGCCGAATGTTGATCGGCTGGTCTATCTGTTCTTCGGCGATGGGGCGGCAGCGGTGGACGCGCTGCGGACGGGGCAAGTGGATTTAGTAATGCAGCTTTCCACACCGCTGTATCAAGGGCTGGAGGGCGCGGAGGGCATTGAGCGCTATCAGGTGGCCACCAACGCGTTTTCTGTCGTTCGTCTGCGAGCGGACCAACCTCCAGGAGATGATCCCCGAGTGATGCAGGCGATGCGTATGAGCATTGATCGCGAGGCTATCTTCGAGCTGGTGCAACAGAATATGGGAGAGATTGGCCGCGACACACCGGTGGGTCCGATTTACTCTGATTTCTATACCGAGGAGATCCCGCTGCCCGAGCGCGATGTGGAGGCAGCACGGGGCTTGCTGGCGGAAGCGGGTTATGAAGACGGCCTGGATCTGACACTGCGGCTGCCCGAAGCTCAGAATTTCCCCGATCTGGCCGCGGTACTCAAGGAGCAGCTGGCGGAGGCCGGCATCAACGTAGAGGTATCCGTCGAACCTGAAAGTGTTTACTATGGGGAGAATGGGTGGTTGGAAGCTACCTTCGGTATCACCGGCTGGGGCCATCGGCCCTACCCGCAGTTTTATCTGGATGTGATGCTGGTTTGCGGGGCACGCTGGAACGAATCCCATTTCTGCGATGAGGAGTTCGACCGCCTGGCCGAGACCGCGGGTAGCACCACGGATCGGCAGGAGCAAATTGACGCCTACATTGAGATTCAACAAATCTTGATCGAGCGCGGCCCCATCATTGTCCCCTTCTTCTTCCCTCAGTTGGGCGCGCAGGCGGACTATGTTGAGAACTTCCAGATGAAAGCTTTCCCTGGACGGTCGGATCTCCGATCGGTGTCCATCGCCCGATAACCAGCACATGACGGCAGTTTCAACCGCGGAAAGTGGAGGAAGCGCTGCCAGACAGCTGCGGCAGCGCTTCCTCTCTGCCGCTAAAGGCCTGTATCGGCGGCCAGCTTCCGCCGTCGGAACCACAATCTTCTTAATTTTTCTGCTGACAGCTATCTTCGGCCCAATGATCGCACCTTACGGTTTCAGTCAACAGATCGCTGCCGACGTTCGACAGGCTCCCTCCTTAAGGCATCCTTTTGGGACAGACAATCTTGGGCGGGATGTGTTCAGCCGGGTGGTGGTTGGCGCCAGAGATATTCTGACCCTGGCCGGCCTGGGCACCGCCTTGGCGGTGTTGAGCGGCACCGGCTTCGGATTGATCAGCGGGTATCTAGGCGGCATGTTCGACGAGACGATCATGCGCTTTTTCGACAGCCTGTTGGCCATGCCTGCCTTGCTGCTTTCGCTGCTGCTGTTGGGCACCCTGGGGCCTTCGCGCAACAGCGTGCTTATCGTGATCGTGACCGTATATACGCCCATCGTGGCTCGGGTGGTACGCAGTGTGGTTCTTTCCGTAAAAACCAAGGGCTTCGTTGAAGCGGCGCGCGTACAGGGGGCGCCGCTGCACCGGCTTTTGTTCCAAGAAATCCTGCCCTCGACTCTGCCAGCGCTGGCCGTGGAGGCCGCCTTGCGCTTCTCCTACGCTATATTCCTGGTGGCGTCCCTCGGCTTCCTGGGTGTTGGAGTGCAGCCGCCAAGCCCGGATTGGGGCTTGATGGTGAAGGAAGCCCGCACCTTCGTCCGCCAGATCCCATGGGCGCTTTATTTTCCCGCTGGTGCAATTGCCGTGGTCGTGATCGGTGTGAACCTGATGGCCGATGGCCTAAAGCGAGTGCTGCAGCAGGATGAGTGAGTCGCACACGATGGTTTCTAAGGATCAGCCGGTTCTCGATGTGCGCAACCTGACTGTCGCTTATGAGGTGGATGGCCAGGATAGGTTCGCGCTGCGAAACTTTTCGTTGAGCATCGACCCCAGTCAAACCTATGGCCTGGTCGGGGAGAGCGGATCGGGCAAAACAACCTTTGCCCTGGCTGTGATGAGATACCTGCCGGCGGCGGGCCGGGTCGTTGAGGGTGAAATCTGGTTTGACGGCCAGAATCTCTGCGAACTTGATCGACCCCAAATGCGATCGATTTGGGGGGCGGAGATGACCTTTGTGCCCCAGGATCCGCTCTCCGCCCTGAATCCATCTCTTCAGGTGGGCGAGCAGCTCAAAGAGATGCTGCGTCATCATTTAGGCATGACCGGTGCAGAAGCTAAGGATCGAGCCCGGGAGCTGCTTGAGATGGTGCGGATTGCGGATCCCGAGAGAGTGGTCGAGAGCTATCCCCACCAAATAAGCGGAGGGATGCAGCAGCGGGTCATGATCGCGATGGCTTTGAGCACGGAGCCAAAGTTGTTAGTCCTCGATGAACCTACCACAAGCTTGGATGCTACCACGCAGGCCGCCATGCTTGATCTGGTGCGGGATTTGATGCGGGAGCATCAGACCTCTGCGTTGTACGTCACGCATAATCTGGGCATCGTCGCTCAATTATGCCACCGGGTGGCCGTGCTTTATGCAGGTGAATTGGTGGAGGACGGCCCGACTGAAAATTTGTATCGGGACCCGCTTTTCCCCTACACGCGGGGGTTGCTCGACAGTGTGCCCCGCTTGGGAGAAAACAAGCAAGAGGTTCGGCTCCGACCTATTCAAGGACGTATCCCAGAGCTCCAGGAACTGCCGCAGGGCTGCATTTTCCGGGATCGATGTCCCCTGGCCATCGGTATCTGTAAAGAATATCCACCTCTTTACAGTCCAAATGAACACCGTCAGACCCGCTGTCATCGCTGGGAAGAAATCTCAGCAGGCGAAATCAGCGCTCGTCAACCGGAGCCGGAGATCCCAATAGCTGGTGAGGACTTGCAGGATCAGGTGGTGCTTCAGCTCTCCGATCTTAAGGTCCATTTCAAACAGACGGGTTCGCTCCGGAGGTTGATCTCACCCGAGTCGGCAGATCCGGTCAAAGCAGTGGATGGTGTGGACCTAACCATTCGTCGTGGCCAGACGATGGGTTTGGTAGGGGAGAGCGGGTCCGGCAAAACAACGCTGGCCCGGGCCATCATGGGACTCCTCGACCAAGCGGAGGGGGAGATGGTGTTGTTTTCGACCCCGCTCCCCACCAATATCAGTGATCGCGGTCTGGATACGCTGCGCCACCTCCAAATTGTGTTCCAGAATCCGCAGGAAGCGCTCAATCCTTATCTAACCGTCGGCCAGACCCTGCGCTATCCGCTGACACATCTCGTTGGAATGTCGGCCGAGGAGGCCCATCAGGAAGTCGATCGCCTGCTGACGGCAGTTCATCTAACCCCGGAATATGCGGGGAGGCTGCCAAACCAGCTTAGCGGCGGCGAGAAGCAGCGCGTGGCCGTTGCCCGGGCTTTTGCCTCGCACCCCGAGCTGCTGGTGGCCGACGAGCCGGTGACGTCGCTGGATGTGTCGGTCCAGGCCTCGCTCTTGAACCTGCTCAATGAGCTTCAGGTGCAGAACGCCAGTTCCTATTTGATCATCTCGCACGATCTGGCGGTGGTGGGGTATCTTGCCGATTGGGTCGCCGTGATATACATTGGGAAGCTGATGGAGGTCGCCTCCTCTTCCTCGCTGTTCGAGCCTCCCTACCACCCCTACACCGAGGCGCTGCTCTCGGCCATGCCGCTGATCGACCCCAAAGCCAGTCAGGAGTACATTCGGCTGGAGGGCGAAGTACCGAGCCCTGTAGACGTCCCCAGCGGCTGTCCTTTTCACACGCGCTGCCCGCGCTTCTTGGGCGATATCTGTGTGGAGGAGGAGCCGGCGTGGCGGGAGTCATCGAGCGGCAAGCGCTATTACTGCCACATACCCGTCGAAGAACTTGAAACTGAGCAAACGCGAGTCTTCACCTTCGAAGAGGAGCGATCATGATCCGCTATTTGCTCCGTCGGCTTGGGTTTCTGCTGCTGACCCTGCTGCTGACATCCATCATTGTTTTTACGGTCACTCAACTGCTGCCGGGGGATATCGCCCAAATTATTCTAGGACGCGAAGCGGGACCGCAAGCTGTGGAGGCGTTGCGCCAGGAACTGGGTCTCAACGAGCCGCTCCCGGTTCAATACTTCACGTGGCTGCGGGATTTCGTCACGGGGGATTGGGGACATTCCTTCAGCACCCAGGCGGACATCTTTCCCGTAGTCATGCAGCGGCTGAGAAATTCCCTCATGCTGGCTGCCTTGATCATGTCGATTTCAATTCCACTCGCCCTGGTCCTTGGCGTTCTGGCCGGGCTAAATGAAGGAAGTCCTCTGGACACTATCATCAGCGTGGGGTCGCTATCGGTCGTGGGCTTGCCGGAGTTTGTGACCGGGCTGGTGCTCATCCAAATATTCGCCTTGTGGTTAGGCTGGATGCCAGCCAATTCATCCATTCGCCTGGGGACCTCCTTCTTTGAGGCGCTGCCCATGTTGATCCTACCGGCTCTGACGGCAACGCTTGTGCTGCTGGCTTATATCGCCCGCTTGACCCGGGCAGGGGTGATCGAAGAGCTGAATAAGCCGTATGTTCGGACGGCAGAATTGAAAGGGTTGTCTCGCAGAACGGTTACCCTGAAGCATGTGCTTCGAAATGCGCTGATGCCAACAATCACTGTCATCGCTATCAGCTTTGGCTGGATGATCAGCGGCTTGATCGTAATTGAGAATGTATTCAACTACCCTGGCTTGGGACGCCTCATGGTGTTCGCCATTGATCGCCGGGATCTGCCCATGCTGCAGGCGGTGACGATGGTGACGGTGATTGGTTTTGCCGGCGCGAACCTGGTGGCCGATTTGCTCTACGCATTTCTAAATCCACGGATACGTCTCGAATAATTACCTGAGAAAAGGAAGGCCGCCCATGGGAGCAGGCTCACTGGCGCTGCTGGATTACCGTCGGCAGGTGGCTGCCCATTATCGTGATGTCCGGGAAAGCACAGCCTCCCCGGAGGATCGCTGGTTGCGCTGGCGCCGCCAGCGCGATTTGCTCTTCCAAGGGCATTCACAATCGCCATTGAACGAAAGCGACGCCGCTTCCTTCAATGGGCTCTCGTATTTCGACTTCAATCCAGAGCTGCGCTTCGAGGTTGAAATCGAGAGAGTCGAAGGGGATGAATTACAGGTTGACTTGGCGCAGGATGGCTTGCTTCATCTGCAGCCTTTGGGGAGGGTTGCTTTTCGCTTGGATGATGAAGCGGCCAGGCTGATGGTCTACTGGCTGACAGGGTATGGCGGAGGGCTTTTCTTGCCCTTCCGTGATCGGACCAACGGAAAGGGGAGCTATGCAGGTGGACGCTACCTTCTGGATACGGTCAAGGGTGCAGACCTTGGCGGCTCCGAGGATCGGCTGATCCTGGATTTCAACTACGCCTACAATCCCTCCTGCGCCTACGATGATCATTGGCACTGCCCGCTGCCGCCTGCCGACAATTGGCTTGAATACGAAATTCAGGCGGGTGAGAAAGATTTCAATGGTGGTCGTGTGGAGGAGCCGGATCCCACCGCCATCCCGCGCCCCGCCGGGAAGGATCCTGATTGAATCGGCAGCGAGGGATACCGGTTTGTTTTATTATTCCAGGGTCGCGAACAGGCTGTTGAAGGCCTCGGCCAGCGTTGGATGGGCAAAGATAGCATCACGCAAATCGGTGTAGGGCAAATTGCCTTTCATTGCCAGTTGAATGGCGCTCATCAGCTCGCCGCCTTCAATCGCCAGGAAGGCGACCCCAAGAATTTGATCGGTACTCGCATCAACGACGGCTTTCAGCATGCCCTTTGTCTCGCCTACCTCGATGGCACGGG
>JBKHKF010000086.1:0-8617 GCA_046537745.1 Anaerolineales bacterium
GGGCTTATACGTCTGACCTCCTTCCAAGGCGGCAACAACACACCGTCTTCGCCGTGGACGACAGCGTGGCCGCCGCATGAACTTCGGCAACACATACATACTGGATGAAGACCGCCTATCGCGCTAGTGCTTTTCTTCCCGCGAATAGGGTAAACCCAACGCGGCCGGCGCACCAAGCCGCTTTCGAACCGCCTCCCACCATGTAATGACAACCAGGACGATGATGGTAAACAGGTAGGGCATCATGTTCAGGAACGGCGCTGGGATATTCGTCCCGGCCGCCTGCATCCGGAACTGAAGCGCGTTGATGCCGCCGAACATGATCGCTCCAACGATAGCTCGCAATGGATCCCAGGTCGCGAAGATAACCAGCGCAATCGCGATCCAGCCTCGACCTCCTGTGATGTTCTCGGCCCAGCCCTGCAAGTAACCCAAAGATAAATGGGCACCGGCGACGCCCATCATTACGCCGCCAAAAATCGTATACAGATAACGAGTCCGGCTGACGCTGACTCCTAAGGCGTCGGCTGCCTGAGGGTTCTCGCCGACCGCTCGCAGGTGAAGGCCCGGTTGCGTTCGATAAAGGAAAAACCAAAGAATTGGTATTAGTAGATAGAGAATATAGGTCAGGATATCCTGTGTAAATACAGCGGAACCGATGATTGGAAGCTCGCTCAGGAGAGGAAGCGGGGTTCTTCTGAAGACCGGGCCCTGCAATCCGACCATTGTTGTCCCACCCGGCCCCATACGCTGGCCCATGAAGCTAGCCAGGCCGATTCCGAAGATCGTTAAAGCGAGTCCACTCACCACCTGATCCGCCCGCATCGTCACGGAGAGAAAGGCGTGGATCGCGGTGAGCAAGCCGCCGACAGCCATCGCCGCCATCAAGCCCACCCAGGCGCTGCCGCTGTGGTAGGCGGCGGCGAAGGCGGTGGCGGCGCCCATCATCATCACACCCTCGACACCCAGATTGAGGATCCCGGATCGTTCTGTATAGATCTCGCCCAGCGTTGCATAGGCAAGCGACGAGCCGGCCCGAATGGTAATTGTCAGGATGGAGGCGATAAAAGCTTCAGTCATCGCCGCCTCCCGCCAGCGACGGCTTTTCTGTGCGAATGATGCGGATACGATAGTTGACAAAGATCCATCCACCCAGCACGAAGAACAGAATGGCACCTTGAAGCACGCCGGCGACAGCGGCCGGCGTTTGCAGCGCGATCTGGATCTGATCACCGCCTACCAACAGTGCCGCCATCAAGACGGATACCAACAGCACTCCCCAGGGATTCAAATTGGCCAGCCAGGCCACGATAATGGCCGTGTAGCCGTAGCCCACCGTCAACCCCTGGTACAGTCGTCGGGCGATGCCGGCTACCTCGGCCATCCCTCCCAGGCCGGCGAGCCCACCCGAAAGCAGCATCACCATCAGCATATTTCGACCGATGTTTATTCCAGTGTAGCGCGCTGCCCGGGAGTTCTCGCCGATCACCCGGATCTCGTACCCCCAACGAGTGCGGCTTAAAATAAACCAGACCACCAGAGCGGCGATGATCGCCATCACGATGCCCAGATGCACCCGGCCCAATATCCGCGGCAGCAAGGCCTCCTCGGGAAAGGGCGCCGTCCCCGGAAAACCAAAGCCCTGCGGATCACGCCAGGGGCCCAGATAGAGGTACTCGACCATCAGGATTGCAATGTAGTTCATCATCAAAGTGGTCAGAATTTCATTGACGCCCAAATAGGCCTTGAGCACAGCTGGAATGAACCCCCAAATCGCCCCGGCAAGCATTCCCAGCAGGATCATAAGCGGAATGGTCGCGATGTCGGGTATTTGCTGGCTGAGGAACAACGCCACAAAGGTGGCAGCGATGCCGCCCATGGCCAGCTGGCCTTCGGCGCCGATGTTCCAGAACAGCATGCGGAAAGCAAGTGAGACGCTCAATCCCGTCAACATTAAAGGGATGGCCTTGACCAGCGTTTCGGACAATGCGTATTGGTCGCCAAGCGATCCCTTTAGCATCACCCTGTAAGCTTCCAATGGATTGACGCCAAAGGCCATTAAGAATAGTGCGCCAAAAGCCAGCGCCAGGAAAAATGAAATTAACGGAACAACAACGGTAGCCCACCGTGCGCGCTGTAAACGTTTCTCGAAGAGGATCCTCATGGGCTGCCTCCAGCGGGTGGTCCGCCCCGCTCACCTGCCATCATCAAACCGAGGTCCTCTGTATCGGCGTGGTCCGCCTCCAACACCCCCATCACATTGCCTTCATATAAAACGGCAATCCGATCGGCCATTTGAAGGAGTTCATCCAGATCCTCGGAGATGAACATGATGGCGGCGCCGTTCTGGCGCTGATCCAACAATGTCCGGCGAACGGCTTCGGTGGCTCCCACATCCAGGCCACGGGAGGGATGCACGGCCACCAAAACACCACTGCTGGCTTCTATCTCCCGCGCGAGCACGACCTTCTGTTGGTTGCCGCCGGAGAGCAATCGCGTATTCGTCTCCACCGAGGGAGTAATGATGTTGAAAGCCTCCACCAGACGCCGGGCGAAGGAAAGCAGCGACCGATGGTCCAGCAATATCCCCTGAGCCAGCGGCTCTCGCCGGTATGCCTTCATCGCCAGGTTGTCCGACACCGGCAGGTTCGGCACTAAACCAACGCCCAACCTGTCGCCAGGGATGTGACTGACGCCGGCTTGAATAGCCTGGCGGGGCGTGCAATTGGTGATGTCCTTGCCGCCAACGGTGATGGAACCACTCGACAGAGGGCGCAAGCCAGTGATAACTTCCGCCAGCTCCCGCTGCCCGTTGCCGGCCACTCCGGCGATTCCCAGAATCTCGCCGCTTCTAATCTGAAGCGAGACGCCCCTGAGCGCTGGGATGCCTTTGTCGTTCAGGGAGCGAACGTCCTGAAGGTCCAGCATCACCGGACCCTTTTCCGAAGCCTCCTTCTCCACTCGAAAGAGCACTTCGCGGCCCACCATGAGACGTGCTAACTCGTTCTTGGTGGTCTGGGCCGTCTCCAAAGTTGCCACCACCTCACCCTGCCGCAACACCGTCACTCGATCAGAGAAGGCCATCACCTCATCGAGCTTATGTGTGATGAAGATGACCGACTTGCCTTCCTTGAGCATCTTGCGCAGGATCGCTGCCAGTTCCTCGGCCTCCTGCGGCGTAAGCACAGCCGTCGGCTCGTCCAGGATCAGCACCTCAGCGCCGCGATGCAGCAGTTTGAGGATTTCCACCCGCTGCTGTTCTCCGACAGAGAGCTGCCAGATATAAGCATCGGGATCGACATTCATTTGATATTGATGGGAGAGATCACGAATCTGACGGCGCATCTTGTCCGTTGCGATGACCCAGCTGGCGCCCTTCAAGCCAAGAAGGACGTTCTCGATAACGGTTTGTGGTTCAACCAGCTTGAAATGTTGATGGACCATCCCAATGCCGTGCTCGATGGCATCCCGGGGGGAACCGAAACTCATCCGCTCTCCGTGGATGGTGATCGCGCCCTCCTCCGGCTGGTAAAGTCCTGCCAGCACGTTCATCAATGTGCTTTTGCCGGCGCCGTTCTCACCGAGCAGTGCATGCACTTCGCCGGCTGCCACTTCAAAATCAACATTTTTATTTGCGACTACGCCGGGGAAACGCTTGGTGATGCCGCGCATCTTTACCGCAACGGCCATTGACCCTCCCTGGTTTCTCTCAGGGGAGGCGCCCTGGGCGATTAGCCTGCAGGCGCCTCCCCTGCGCTAGTTTTGGTTAATTATCCAGCGTACCTTCAACACCTTCGACGAACCAGTCCATGCCGAGCATGGCTCCATCTTCCATGCATTCGCCTTCGGCGACGGCTTCACTGCCATCCTGAGCGTTGATCGGGCCGCAGAAAACGTCCCATTCTCCGCTCTCGATGCGGGTACGTTCTGACTCCACCAACTCGACCACGTCGTCAGGGACACGATCGCTCAATGATGCCAGCTCGACCACGCCGGACTCCAGGCCACCCCAGAACTGATGGGTTTCCCAGGTCCCGTCCAAAACTGCTTGAACGGTGTCGGTGTAGTAGGTGCCCCAGTTCCAGACTGGGCTGGTGAGCACGGTGTCGCCGACAAACTCCGCCATGTCGGAGTCATAGCCGATGCTCAAAGCGCCGCGTTCCAGGGCTGCTTTTTGTGGTTCGGTGGTGTCCTGATGCTGGGCGATGATGTCCACACCCTCATCCAGCAGAGCTTCGGCTGCCTCACGTTCCTTGACCGGGTCATACCAGGTGTTGGTCCACACCACCTTGACGGTGGCCTCCGGGTTGACCTCACGTACACCAAGCGTGAAGGCGTTGATGCCGCGCACCACCTCGGGGATCGGGAATGCTGCCACATACCCGATGGAGTTAGCCTCGGTCATCGAGCCAGCAACCAGACCTGAGAGGTAGCGGGGTTGATAAATCCGACCGAAGTAGGTGGACATGTTGTCCGCTGTCTTAAAGCCGGAGCAGTGCTCGAAGTAAACATCAGGGTTGTCCTCGGCCACCGTCAGCGTTGGGTCCATATAGCCGAAGCTGGTGGTGAAGACGATATCGGCGCCCTGATTGACCACATCGCGAATGGCCTTCTCGGCATCTGAGCCTTCCGGAACATCCGGCACGGTGAAGGTTTCCACTTGATCGCCGAGCTGTTCCTCGAGCATCAATCGGCCCTGTTCGTGCTCGTATGTCCAACCGAGGTCGCCAGGTTGGCCGATGTAAATGAAGGCGGCGCTCAGAGGCTCTACCATTTCTTCCTCTTCGCCCGGCTCGTCCATCGTCTCTTCCTGAACGGGTTCCTCCTGAGGCTGATCGACCACTTGGCCGCCACCGCAGGCGCTGAGTGCCAGCGCCAGGACCAGGAGGATGGCTGCGCTGCGCCATAGTTTCTTTGCTAGCATGTGCGTAATCTCCTCTTTCTGCCACGTTCGACACAAGCAAATACGACGTGCTGTTCCAGTTCGGGGACTGTCACCTCCCTTTCATCAATCGAATAGCTTCATTTGCCGTGGGTGATACGGGTGCCGGTTTCGCCTTTCAGCGCTTTTTCCAGATTCTCCGGATTGGTGATCAGCGCTTCCTTGCCACCTGCCTCAAGATAATTCAATACTGCCTGCATCTTGGGCTTCATGCTGCCGGGAGCAAAGTGGCCGGCTTCCATATATTCCTTCGCCTCTTCAACCGTCATCGAATCCAGCCACTGCTGATCTGGTTGATTGAAATTGATCGCCACCTTTTCCACCGCCGTTGAAATCAGAAACAGGTCGGCACCGATGCTGGAGGCCAGCAGGGCTGAAGCAAAATCCTTGTCGATGACCGCCTCAACCCCCATTAAACCTTCGGTGTGATCCAGCACCACCGGGATGCCTCCGCCGCCGCCTGAGATCACCGTGAAACCGCTCTCGATGAGCTTTTCGATAGCCGGCGCTTCAACGATTTCAATGGGCGCAGGTGATGGAACCACTCGCCGCCAACCCCTGCCCGCATCCTCGACCACCTGCCAGCCATCCTGCTCCTTATGTTTCATGGCTTTTTCCTCATCCATGAAAGTGCCGATGGGTTTGGAGGGAGCATCAAAGGCCGGGTCGTTCTTATCCACCCGCACCTGCGTTATGACGGTGGCAGCCGATTTCTCGATGCCGCGTTTTTTGAACTCGTTGTAGAGAGCCCGCTGGAACATGTAGCCGATGGCGCCTTGCGTATCCGCGCCGCAGTAATCCAACGGGACGGTGTGCAGCTCATGAGCTGCCAGCTCCGAACGCCGCAGGATGAATCCCACCTGCGGGCCGTTGCCATGGGTCACCACCACATCCCAGCCCTGCTCGATCATGCCAGCGATATGCGCCATCGACTCACTGGCGGCCTCATACTGATCCGGAATGGTCTGATGGTCCTTATCCTTGATCAATGAATTGCCGCCAACGGCAATAACAGCAACTTTCTTCTTTTCAGTCATTCCTCTTCTCCCTGCTTTAGGCCATGGTCAGGGCCATAACGGCCTTTTGCACGTGTAGTCGGTTTTCAGCTTCATCGAAGACCACGCTATTGGGGCCGTCGATCACCTCATCGGTTACCTCGACGTTGCGATCGGCCGGCAGCGGGTGCATGTAAATGGCATCCTCCTTGGCCAACGCCATTTTCTTCGAGTCGGTGATCCAGTCCTCATACTGGTCCTGGATCTTCTTACCTTCGTCCTGGTCCTGTGTTGTCAGCAACGGACCCCAGGATTTCGCATAAACGATATCCGCGTCCTCAAAACCCTCTTCCATGCTGTCAGTCACTTCAAACTTGGTCCCGAATTCTTCGGCCTGCGCCTGCGCCTTCTCCATGATCTCCGGCATCAGCTTGAATTCCGGCGGGTGGGCCAGAGTTACATCCAGGCCAAAGCGTGTCATCTGCAGGATCAGCGACTGGGGCACGGAAATTGGCTTCAGATAGGAGGCCGCGTAAGCCCATGAGACCGCGATTTTCTTGCCCCGCAGATCGGTCCCTTTTTTCTCACGGATGGTCATCAAATCGGCCAGGATCTGATGCGGGTGATAGTACTCACACTGCATATTAAGTACCGGCACCCGTGATGCTTCCGCAACCAGGTTTAGATAGCGGTTGCCTATTCCCCAATCCACATGGCGAATGGCAATGCCATCGAAGTAGCGGCCGAAGATCTCGCCGAGCTCCTTTTCGGTGTCGCCGTGGGAAATCTGGGTGGTACGGGATTCAATGAAGGCAGCGTGGCCGCCCAACTGGGCCATGCCGGCCTCGAAGGAGCCTCGCGTCCTCGTGCTGCTGAAGAAGAAGAGCATGGCCAGCGCCTTATCCCTCAGATAGGGGTGAGGCTCACCGAGCGCTCTCTTGCGCTTCAGGTCGAAGGCCACATCCAGAACTGTCTCAACTTCCTCTCGGCTGAAGTCGAGATCGCTGATCAGGTCCCGACCTCGAAGATATGTTTGCATAATTTTTTCTCCTTGATCCAGCGGTATCAGCTCTCCTGGTCACACTTTGTGATTCGGAAGCGCCCATTCCGCTCAGATTCTTACTCCGTTGCGCCCAGGATCAGGGCCAACAACGCCATGCGCATCACAACGCCGTTGAACGCCTCCTGCCAGTAACGGGAGAAGCGCGTCATATCAACATCAGGCGGGATTTCATCCATGCGCGGCAGTGAATGCAGCAGGATTGCATCCGACTTGGCTTTGTTTTCCAGCAGGTCCCGAGTGATCTTGTAATTGGCGGGGGTCATGCCGACCTCATCGTCGCGCTCATCGCGAGCCTTGGTGTAATCGGGTTGGACCACCGGCTCGACAAGGATCACGTCGGCCTCCGCGATGGCCTCCTCCACATGTTCCGCCTCTTTGTAATCGAGGCTGTAGCCCTTGAGTTCCTCTTTGAACTCATCGGTCAGCGACATTTCTGGGGGTGAGACGAAGGTGATGGGGCAGTCAAACTGACTCAAGCCGAAGGCCAGCGAGTGCATGGTGCGCATTCGCATATCCCCGACCGCCAACCACCGGAGCCCGTCCAGGCGCCCCTTCTCGGAAATCACCGTGTAAAGATCGGTGAGGATCTGGGTGGGATGCTCGCCCCAGCCATCGCCGCCGTTGATGATCGGCACCGAGGCCCACTTGGCCGCATCGTGCGGCGCGCCCTGCTGAAAATGCCGCATCACAATGACATCGCCGTAAAACTCGAGCATCTTGACGGTGTCCTTGATGGACTCCTGATAGAAGTCTCCGGCGCGCGTCATCTTGGCATCCGCAAAGCCTGTGACTTGGCCACCCAGGCGGAGCATAGCCGCCTCATGAGCCAGCCGGGTGCGGGTGCTCGGCTGATAAAAAGCGGTCACCAGTGTCTTCTCCGCCAGCAGGTCCGTGTTGCGGCGATCGCGGGCGATGGGAGCCAACCTGTCAGCGATCTCAAATACTCGGAAGTATTCTTGTCGCTCGAACTCCCTTAGCGAGAGAATGTCCCTACCTAAAAAGCTGCGCATGTTCTGTTCTCCAATCTATTCTTAATATATGTTTATTGATCGTGCTGCGCTTCTTCGCGCTTAACATGCCGTACGACATGGAACTTGAATGTTCCTGGCAGGAAGTAGCTGCGGGAGTGATCCACCACCCTTCCGTTCTGTGCCAGCAGCCGTGCTTCGAGATAAAGCAACACGTCGCCAGGGTGGATCCCCAGGCGTTCAGCCACCTCCGTATCGGCCGGCATGGCGCTGATATCAGCCTGAGAGCGATCCAGCGGCGGATCCCCCCGCTTCAAGAGCAGACTCAATACCGAGCCTGAAAAATTCCGTTTGACCTCCTCCGGTGAAAAGAATTCACTGGGTAAGCAATCAATGAAGTACGCAACGGGCCTTCCGTCAGCCAGAATGACCCGACGTAAATCGATCACCGGGGTGCCCATCGGAATGGCCAGCCAGCTGGCGGAATCGGAGTCGGCGGGCCGTTCGGTGATCACCAGCTGCCGCGCGTCGAGCTCGACCCCCATTTGCTCAGCAAGCATGTCTATGCTCGAGAGCACCTCCAGACCGGATTCGATCACTCGAGGCGGCTTGGTAACAAACGTTCCAACGCCACGGCGGCGAATGATCC
>JBKHKF010000087.1:0-8588 GCA_046537745.1 Anaerolineales bacterium
AGTTAACGGTGGGGTCCATTCCCACCACCACCGCCTCGGCCTGCTCAGCGGAATCCACGATGGTGAAACCCTGGTCGGTCAGGGCGCTGCGCAGCCCGGTGTCGCCGATGACGAGCAGATTCGCTGAATCGGGATAATACTCGGATAGGTAGCTGCTGGTGGCGAGCGCCGAGGTGACGATGTTCTCAGTGGACACCTCGACACGGCCGGAGCGGAGACGCTCTGCAAATTTTGCGGGTGTGGCCGTAGCATTGTTCGTAGCCAGGGTGAATTTCAAGTCCCGCTGGCGCATATGATCAAAGAGTTCCGGGACGCCTTCAAGGAGTGTGTGGCCGCGCCAGAGCACGCCGTCCATATCGATGATGAGACCCTGGACCCAATTTAAATCGATCATTCTCTCTCCAAGCTGAAACACTGATGAACACGCAGCAGAAACTGCCCTTTGATGATAATGGTTTTCGGAATGGACGTGGGGGCTTAAGACTCGAATTTGGTCAAAAGATAATCAAGCACAGGCTGGTCGATGGTGCCTGCCTCGAGATCGACGCGTTCTTCAAAATTCTCGTTACCGACGAAGGCTCTTAGGGCCTGTCGGGTTTCTTGCGACCATTGCTCGTCGATTTCGCCTTCGTAGTAGCCCAGCCGGGCCATGACAATTTTGAGCTTCTCCAGCAGTTCACCCTCCAGGGCGGCTTTATCCTCCGGTGGGCTCTCGCCAAAATACAGGTGATGGAGCTCGAGAAGCTGCCCGAGCCGGATCACCGGATCGTTGTGATCATCCACCCGGTAATCGATCCAGCGATCGTTGAAGCCAGCATATCCGGCCTCTGATTTCACCACGAGCAGTGCAGCGCTTTGCTTGCCCCGTCGATCACCGCCGGCGCGATCAGCCGCCAGCAATGCCGCCAGGAGCCGCTCAGGCAGCGGCAGCTCGGACTCCTGGAATGTGCTGGTCATGGCTTCAATCACCTGAGGCCCAGCCAGGATATTTCCCTGGGCAGCATAGTTTTCTCCAATTTGGCCGCCAGCCCAATCGTAGCAGTCCTCGCCGGTGAAGGTGGCTGCTTTGCCCTGGGCGTCCACCAGCCCCGCTTGGCGTGTTGCCCGATCCTGATCCCCTTGAAGGAGTTGATCGAGCGCCTGTTGAGCGCTCAGGCCTGAGCGCATAAGGTCCAGCCCGCGCGGGCCGTAGCTGGTGTTTGCGAAGGATTGGGTGGCGACCGCACCGGCGCCGGCTTCCGCCCATGGCACCACTGCGCCGACCGCGGGGAACTTGGAAGCGACGGCAATTCCCCAGGCTTCAAGCTCCGGATCGAATGCGACGATGGAAAAGGTGGAGGGGCGGGGCATGGGATGGGATGCGGCGGCTGGATCAGGCCGCGTCAGGCAGCGGTTGGTCGGAGTCCACGTCCAGCTGGCGGCCTTCCCGGTCCAGCAGAATTGGCGGTGATTCTCGTTTGACGGAGCCCGCTGTGACCACGACGGTGCCGATTTCAGGGCGGGAAGGGATGTCGTACATCACATCCAGCAGGGTGCCCTCAATAATCGAGCGGAGCCCGCGGGCGCCAGTTTCGCGGCTCAGCGCTTCGTGCGCAGCGGCTTCCAGGGCTTCCGCCTCAAACTCGAGCTGCACCTCATCCATTTCGAAAAGACGGGTGTACTGTCGGACCAGCGCGTTTCTCGGCTTGGTCAGGATCTCGCGCAGTGCTGCCTCATCCAAAGGATCCACAACGGCCGAAACAGGAAGACGACCCACCAGCTCGGGGATCATGCCGTAGCGCATAAGGTCATCAGGGATCATCATGCGCAGCAGGTTGGATTCCTCATCGCCGTCCAGGCCATCGGGTCGGGCACCTGGAAAACCGAGCCGGCCGCGACGGCCGACCCGCTCACTGATGATTTCGGTCAGCCCGTCGAAAGTGCCGCCACAGATAAATAAGATGTCGCGTGTGTCGAGCTGGATGAATTCCTGCTGCGGATGCTTGCGGCCACCCTGCGGAGGTACATTCACCTCGGCGCCCTCAATAATCTTGAGCAGCGCTTGCTGCACACCCTCACCAGAGACGTCCCTCGTAATGCTGGGATTGTCGCCGGATTTGCGGCTAGTTTTATCCAGCTCGTCGATGTACACGATGCCCCGCTCTGCCCGCTGCACATTGAAATCCGAAGCCTGCAGGAGTCGAAGCAGGATGTTTTCCACATCCTCGCCGACATAGCCCGCTTCGGTCAGGGCGGTGGCGTCAGCGATGCAGAAGGGAACATCCAGGGTTCGTGCAAGCGTCTGGGCCAGCAGCGTCTTGCCGCAACCGGTGGGGCCAATCAGGATGATGTTGCTCTTCTCGAGTTCAACATCCCTATGACCACGGTTGGCGATGCGCTTGTAGTGGTTGTAAACCGCGACTGAGAGTACGCGCTTGGCGTACTCTTGACCGACGACATATTCCTCAAGTCGATGGTAAATTTGTTCAGGAGAAAGGGAGGGGCGCCCGGACGTGGTTAAGCCACCTCGGGCGGCGCCTTCCTCGTCGCCCGTCAAGATGTCCTGGCAAAGATCGACGCACTCGTTGCAAATGTGAACGCCGTCAGGGCCAGAGATCAGCCTCTGCAGGTCGGTTTCTGGCCTGTTGCAGAAGGAGCAGCGCCGCTCCTCCGTTCCGGACGGTTCTTCCGGCGTCATCGATCCATTTCCACCTTGAGGCCCTAGTCCTCATCCTCCTTGGCGTTGTCTTTCACCTTATCGCTTTCCAAAACATGGTCCACGATGCCATAATGCTTGGCTTCGGCACCGTCCATATAGAAATCGCGCTCGGTATCACGCTCAATCACATCCAGGTCCTGGCCGGTATGCTTGATCAGGATCTGGTTAATTTTCTCACGCAGGCGCAGGATCTCTTTCGCCTGGATCTCAATGTCCGTCGCCTGCCCTTGCGCGCCGCCGAGCGGCTGATGTATGTGTACGGTAGCATTAGGCAGGGCATAACGCAAGCCTTCATCGCCGGCGGTTAGGAGAACTGTACCAAAGGATGCAGTCATGCCAACGGCAACGGTGGAAATGGGCGCGCTGACCTGCTGCATCGTGTCGTAAATGGCCAGGCCTGCATAAATCTGCCCCCCCGGGCAGTTGATGTACATATTGATCTGCTCGTCCGGATTCTCCTGATCAAGGTACAAGAGTTGGGCCACGATAAGATTCGAAATCTGGTCGTTTATCGGCGAGCCAAGAAAGACGATTCGGTTTTTCAAAAGCAGTGAATAAATGTCGTAGGCACGTTCGCCGCGCCCGGAGGTCTCAATGACCATCGGGACGACGGAGGCGGGGTTGAAGTTGTTCATAGTATTAAGCTTACTCCTCGCTCTCATCAGTTTGGGAGGCGGCAGGTGCAACAGGTTCTGGCTCCTCGGCCGCTTCTCCGGGCTGCTCATCTTCAGTACCAGTATCTTCAACAAGTTCCAGATCCGACTCGGCTTCGCCCTTGGCGATGCTGATCAGTCGCTTGACAGCCTTGTCGGTCAGTAGGTCCAGTTCAATTTGTCGCCGGGTGGCTGGATTGTCCAGGCGTTGCCGGACCTCCTGGGCGTTCTCGCCCAGCGGCTCAACAAATTCGTCGATCGCCTCATCAATCTCTTGTTCCTGGGCCTCAAGGCCTTCCGCCTCGACGATCCTGCCCAGCACCAATCCCCGGAGGAGGCGGGCTTCCGCTTCCTCTCGGTAGTCCTCCCGCATATCCTCCAACGTCCGCCCTTCCATGTTCAAGTAATCCTGCAATGAAAGCTGCTGGCGCTCCAATCGATGCTGCAAATCGTGCAGCATATCATCGATCTCACGCTCGAGCAGGTAAGGTGGGTAGATCACCTTGGCCGTTTCAACCACCTTGTCCATTACATCATCGCGGTAGTTGGTCTCAAGCCTGCTTTCCAACTCCTGTTCCAGGTTCTCTCTGACCTTAATTCGAAGAGAAAGCAGGTCGTCGAAATCGCCTAAATTCTGTGCCAGGCTATCGGTCCATTCTGGCACGATGCGCGATTTCACCTCGAGGCATGTGAAATGGAAATTGGCGCTTCGTCCCCGCAGTTCTTCGCTCGGGTACTCCTCATCGAAGATGTGCTCGATCTCGATCTCCTGACCGGCCTCAAGCCCGATCAAATGCTGACTGATACCCGGGATTGGCCAGTCCGTTTCCTCCTCCACCAGCAGGGAGGCGTTGTCCTCCTCCATCAGCGGCTCGTCCTCCGCCTGCTCGTCGTCAGCAGCCGCGACCAATTTGCCGGTGACATTGACGACGACCACATCGCCTTCTTCCGCCGGGCGGTCCACGGGCTCAATCAGCGCCTGTCCTTGGCGGAGCTGCTCCATCACCTCTTCAACATCTTCGTCCGAAACTTCGGGCGCTTCATACTCAACTCTGATGTCCCGGTAATCTCCGATGTCAATTTCGGGTTCAAGGGGCACGGTGTAGCGCAGGACCAGTGGTTCCCGGCTGACGATTTCGTCCAATGTGCCCGGTGCGAAGGGTTCAAGTTCGGCTTCCTCCAACGCCTGCTGGTAGATGTCCTGGCCTATTTCGTCAAGGGCTTCATCCAAGAGGTAGTCCTCGCCCACTTTCTGGGCGACGATGTTATAGGGGGCCTTGCCAGGTCGGAAGCCCGGCACCTTAATTTCCTTGCTGATCCGTCGGGCGGCCGTGCGAAGCGCCTTCTGCATCTTGTCTTCGGGGACCTCGACGGTCATTTGCGCCTGGCGTTGTTCCAGGATTTCTGTCTCGACTTTCAAGAGTGGCTCCTCGATCTTGGCGATAATAGCTTGGCGAACCTATCTGGCCAGGGCTCGATGGTTCTGCTGGCGCAGGTGGGGAAGGCGGGAGTCGAACCCGCACGCCCGAGGGCACGTGATCCTAAGTCACGCCTGTCTGCCAATTCCAGCACTTCCCCATCGGCGTGGATTATACCAGCGGCCTGGATGCAATGAGCGCCATGGACTAGTCGAATGCTGCCAGGGTTTCCCGAAGCTGCCGCAGGTGAATGAGATTGTGATCGGCGGCGACAGCCATGATCTCGGCCATGGTTGTGGGCCCTAGCAGCGCATGGCGAGCCGGGATTTGCCATTGTTCCGGCTTGAGATTAATCAGGCTGGCAATCATCTCCTGGCGTGCCTTGACGAACTCCCCCAGCGACTGTGCCGGATCCTGAAGTTGGTACTTCCGCTCGGCGGCCCATTCATCTGGATTTACACCTGGGATGAAAGGTGTGGGATCAGTCAGCAGCGTTTGCAGACGGGGAAGATTCACCTCGCGCTCGGTATCACGCAGATGGCAAAGGATTTCTAAAGCCGACCAATCGCGGTTCTTGGCTTTCGCCCTCCACTGGTCAACGCTCAAGTCCTTCGTGTGCTGCAGCAGCGCCGATAAGTAGCCGCGCATCCGGGCGATGATAGCATTGGGCTGATGGCTGGCGCCTTCATCCACCTCGCCATCCGCGTCTTCCTGGAGCCAACGCCAGACCTCGGATAAGTGATCGGGTGAAGCCTCCCCAACATCTCCCGCTTTGAGTCCAAATGTCGCTATGCCGAGGGAGGCAGCCGGCGCGATGTCATTCTCGGGATCATCGCCGATCATGGCAGCTTCTTCAGCAGGAACACCTAACCAACCCAGGATCTCAGCGTAATAGGCTGGCTCAGGTTTGGCGTAATGGAAATCCTCATAGCTGGTGATCAGGTGGATTTGTTCATGTCCGATGTCCACGCCGGCCCACGCCAGCCGTTGGTGGATGGCGGTTTTGGGAAACAGTGGATTGGTTGCAATGACCACCTGATATGCCGCCGCCGTGAGATTCTCGACGAACTCGGCGGCGCCAGGCACAGGTTCGGTCAGCGCCTGGAGCTCGGGGTAGCTTTCCGAATAAAAAGCGTCGATTTCTCCCCGGAGTTCCTCTTCAGTGGTGTTAAGTGAAGGATAAAAACGAGCGTCAAACGCTTCCTTGAGAGTGCGGGTTGGGTCCTGGTTCTTGACCATCGATTGCGTGGCCACAAAAAGCTTCTGGATGATCTTTTCGGGCTCGCCGTGCTCAACGAGCGCTTTGGACAATCGGTCCAAGTAGGCTGGCAGGAACCGATCGAAATTTGTCTGCAGCAGGGTGTCGTCGAGGTCGAGCAGAACTGCGCGGATGGTCATGATGGATCCGGGATCTCGAACTCCGGCATGTCAATATGACAGCGACCGCAGCCGATGTGCGGCTCTTCGACGTCCTCGAGCGAACGGGTGCAGACGGCGGACACTTCGACCTGCTTGCTCAAACCAAGCAGCCGGCTCTTCACTCGAAGCTCTAGCACCATGTGGGGACAGGCGTTGGCGCGCACGATCCCCGGTACAGGACATTTTTGGCAGAGGGATGGATCCCACTGCCCGCTGTTGGGGGTGCGGTCGATCAAACGACATTCCTGTCGCTCACGTCCGCGATGAAAATCTTCAAAATAAAAGGGGCACTCGGTGCCGGCCGGTGTTCGCATGGTCCTCTCTGGAGAAGTCAGGCGCGGGTGAGATATTCGCCCGAGCGGGTGTCCACCTTGATGACGTCGCCCTCATTCACGAACAGCGGCACGGAAACCTCAAGGCCAGTCTCGGTGGTTACAGATTTTGTGGCACCGGTGGCGGTGTCGCCCTTAACGCCAATGGGCGCCTCCACCACCTCCAATTCCACCGCCGTCGGCAGTTCCACCTCGATGGCTTTATCGCCATAGAAAGTGAGTTTGACCTCGAGGCCCTCTTTCAGGTAGCGGACGGCATCGCCCAGGGCATTCTTGCCCACCGGGGGCTGCTCGTAAGTTTCCAAATCCATAAAGTAATACAAGCCGCCCTGCTCATAGAGAAACTGCGCCTGGCGATAGTCAAGCCGAATGTCCTCCACCCGGTCTCCAGAGATGAAGGATTTTTCCAGCACGGTGCCGGTTCGCATATTTCGGACTTTGGTACGAATGGTGGCTTTTCCGCGGCCTGGCTTGTGGTGCCTGTACTCCAAAACCTTAAAGAGTTCTCCGTCAAGGACGAAGGTGACGCCGCTGCGGAGTTCGTTGACGTCGATCAATGCTATCTTCCTCGATTTATGTTCGTTGTCTGGCGTGCTGTCGAATTATATCGGTCCGCCTGAGTCAGCGTCAATGCGAGCGGCTAGATCCCCAGCCAACGGGCGGTTGCTTCGGGCGCGTCCTGGAGTGTGCCCTTCTGGATGGTGCAGCGGGGGAGGGATTGGATGAAGGCTTGGCCGTAGTACTTCGTGAGCAGGCGCCGGTCGAAGGTGATGACCGCGCCGCGGTCCGAGCGGGTTCGAATCAACCGGCCGAAGCCCTGGCGGAAACGCAGGATCGCCTCGGGAACCATGTACTGATTAAAAGGAGATTCGTGCATCTCTGCCCGAGAGGCGATGATGGGATCGCTGGGCACATCGAAGGGGAGCCGAATGATCGCCAACACGGATAGGGCGGGCCCGGGGACATCCACCCCCTCCCAAAAGGACCGGGTGCCGAGCAACACCGCCTGATCCGATCCGCGGAACGTCTCAAGCAGCGCGTGGCGGGAGGCGCCTTCGCCCTGTTCGTAGACCGCGATACCATCGGCAGCCAGCGGACCCGAAATGGCCTGGGCGGTGCGGCGGAGCTGAGCGTAAGAGGTGAAGAGCGCCAGCAGCCGTCCTCCTGTCGCCTTTGCCAGGTTGATTAAGCCTTGCTCCACCCCTCTTTGATAGGGCTGGCCCGTGGAAGGCTCGGGGATGTCGTTCACCAGGTACAGCAGCGTGGAGGTTTCGTAGTCGAAGGGAGATCCCAGCGCCAATTCGTCGGCGTCCTGAGCGTTCAGTCGGCGACGTAGATAATCGAAGGTTCCGGAGGTGGTCAGCGTGGCCGAAGTCATGACGATGGAGCGTTTTTTGTGCCAGAGATGCTGCTCGACCAGGTGGCCGACCTCCAGGGGGGCTGCGTGCAGGGAGGGGCGCTCGCGGGAAGAGGTGGCTTCGCCCCAATAAATCATCATTGGGTCCGGCTCGAAGATGATGTGATCCAGGTTGATATACACCTCGTTCAAGCCACGCAGGACTGTGCGGGTTGTAAGCGCGAGGTTCTCGGCTGCCTCAGTTCCGTGTTCCGCCAGGCTCAGAAGACCTTGCTCCAGCTCCTGCAGCGCATCCAGCATGGAGCTAAAGGGCTGCTTGAGGTTGTCCCAGGCGATCTCCATATCGGACCATTCGGGCAGGCTTCGGGTGGATTGAACGATGCGCTCCTGCTGTCCATATGGGCCGACGGGTTTGCCGTCCCGACGGATCGCCAGGAAATCCTGGAGACTTTCAAAGAAGCGTTCGATCCCCTGCCGGCATTCTTCGATTCGATCGGATACCAACTGGACGCCGTCATGGACCTGACCGGCCATATCCGGCGACAGCTCCCGCTTGGCGATGGCCGAGAGCTGGCCCAGCAGGCTTCGGGAGGGGTTGCCCAGATCGTTCAGCAGTCGATAGACGCCGCCCTCGGTTACCCGGAAGCTGAGCCCATTGGTGGTTGCGTCCTCCAGATGGTGAGCCTCGTCCACGATTAGATACTCATAATC
>JBKHKF010000088.1:0-8579 GCA_046537745.1 Anaerolineales bacterium
GACCAGGTGGCAGTGGCGTGGCCCTCGACCGTGTTGCGCGCGTGGGTCCGACAGCACATCGCACGCACCCTCCAACTCAAAGCAGGTGGATGCGGATAGAAAGTCTGTCGTGATTGCCGCTAGGATCCCCCCTCCTCCGGAATGACGTTGACCGCCAGGTCGAAGATCACCTCACGCTCATCCGGATCATTGCTGGCGATGAACACCTGACGCTCCGCCTCGCCGGAGAATTCAGGGCCGTGGGCGCCGGAGTCGTAGGTCACATGGAGCGCGCCCGTCTGTCCCGGTTGGATGGTCTCCGGCGAGACTGAAGCCGAAGTACAGCCGCAGGAGGTCGTCACCGCTTCGATGATCAGCGGCGCAGTGCCAGTGTTCCGTACATCGACAGAGAATTCCTCCACCTGGCCATTGTTTACGGTCCCCAAATCAATGTGGTCAGATGAAAGCTGAATGTCAGGCTCGCCAGCGGGTCCGCACGCGGCAACCGTCGAGGAAATCAGCATGATCAGCACAAATAAAGCGGCGAATCTTAAGCGATGCAAAGTGAACTCCTTCTCTCAAACTTCCATGTTCGTGGGAAGACAAGCCTGCCAGCTAAATATGTTTCCAAGCCGGAGCCAAATGCTACGCCGGTCACCTAAACGTAACTTTAGAACTACGTCGCTGGCCTCCATATTGTTGACCGTGCTCTGGTTATGGATAATCCTCGGTGACCAGCGGCTGGAGCCGATCCTCGATCTCCGGAGGCGCCAACGGACCCACCTTCACGCCCCGGATGGTCCCGTCCCTGCCGATGAAAAACCTTTCCGGCACTCCCTGGATACGGTAGGCCTGGGAGATTCGTGTTTGAAGGTCTGGGCCGTTGGGATAGGTGATGTCGAATTCCTCGATGTATGCCAGCGCCTCCGAGTCCGTGTCGACGTAATCCACCCCCAGGAAGACCACCCCTTGCTCCCTAAACTCCCGCCAGGAGGCCTCGAGATATGACGCCTCCTCCCGACACGGCGGACACCAGGATGCCCAGAAATTGATGACCACCACCTGACCCTTTAGGTCGCTCAGCTGAATGGTTTCTCCATCAAACGTTTCCAGCGTAAAATCGGGGGCCGGGCCGGTCCCCTTCCGACCCTCCTGGGCCCTGGCCAGCCCCCAACCGACCAGCGCCAATAAAGCCACGATGGCCGCTATGAAGAGCGCGCGCCAATGCCAGGCCACCACGCCGCTTCCGGCTCGCTCCGGCGGCTGGGTTGGCTCCATTAATTGACCTTAACCGAGGCCTCGATCCAGATTTCCCGTACCGGCTGTTCTGGATCGTTGTTTTCAATGATTAAGCCGCGGCGCACCACCTGGCCCCGGGTGTCATGAAAACCGGCGTCGAAGATCAAGTTGACTTCGGCCACCTGACCAGCCGGGATCGTCGCCGAGCTGATCTCCGCCGTCGTGCAGCCGCAGGTCGTGTAGGCGCGGCTGATGGTCAATGGCCCTTCGCCCGTGTTGGCGATAACGAATTTGCGCTCGATAACTTCGGTTGGTCCCACACTGCCGACATTGACAAATTCTTCGCTGACCGCAATGGAGGGCTGCGGCGATGACGCGGGCAGATAGGGAATGGGCGGGCCGGCCTCCATCTCATGGACGGCCATGATTGGATTGGCTCGGGCGACTTGAGCTTCCGTGTATTCGATGACCCGAGCACCGGCGCTGCTGCCACCCAGATCGGTGACTGCAAGAAGAACGGCTCCCACAACCAACAATCCACCAAGAATAGCAATGCCCAAAACGAGACGGGTTTTCCACTTCGCCTCTTGACGCCGCTGGGCGATGCGGGATCGGCTTGCTCGCGGAATACTGGACATGCATGGAATCTCCTTCTCAAATGGTCCCTGTATTTCCATCAGCGGTTCAATGAACCGGTTTCCAAGGTCAGCATAGCAGGTGGTTGGCTCCGTGTAACTGCGCACTTTTGCCTATGAAGAATGTCAGGCCCTCGCTGAAATTCGGCGACTCCACTGCAATGAGTGGTTCATCGGGGATTTGAAAGATGACGGGCGGAATAGGTCCTGCGGAGATGAAGATGATCAGAGGAAGCTTGCCCGCCAAGCGTGGAAAAGCCTGTCTGATTGATAAAATCACAGCCGAAAGCGGGCCAGATGCATACTCAAGAGCAATGCATGCGCCTGGAACAGCTTATGGAGGGTGCCACCGAAGCCCGTCAGGACATTGAAGCCTTTTGAAGACAAAAGAGTGAATCGAGGAAACCATGGGCGAAGGAAATCCAGATACAACGATGAGAAATGAGAAGATGGATTTTGAGCGAAAGCTGCGTCTGGCCAGCCTGGTGGCCGCCCTGGCCGGGCTGTTCGGCGCAGTTGGTGATCTGCTTCTGCTCTATACACCCGGATTCTCCGCCGATCTGTTTGTCGTCAGGCATCTGCCGCCCTTGCGCATCACGGCCGGAACACTGCTGGCCATCGCTGTGATTCCATTCATGGTTTTGGGCTATTGGGCTCTCTCAAGATGTCTGACGGGGGTAAGCCGCGGCTTCTCCAACGCCATCTTTATCGGCGGGATCTACGGGGTCGGGCTCGGTGCCGCCATCCACGGCACGGTAGGCACGCTGGTGCAGATTATCCAGCGAAACAGTGTCACGATCCAGGACACAGCATTCATCTCGGCCTACGCGCCCATCGTGGTCCCCTTGTATGCTCTCTTTTACCTCCTGATGACAGTTGGGACCCTGGTGTTAGCCGTAGTCATCTGGCGAGGAAAAAGCCGTTTCCCCCGCTGGTTCATCCTGCTGCTGCCGCTGTGGTCCAACGTGTTGATTCTGCCTTTAGGACAACTGGCACCTTCCTTGGGTGACCTACTTTATCCATCTATCGCCAACTTATCCCATGCCCTGATGTTCGGCGTTATGACATGGCATTTCTGGGGAGCACAGCATTCCAATGCCTCGTACCATCCATAAAGACTATAGTATGGCGCCCAACGCGCCCCGCCATTCTTCCCTATCGGATACCAACTATCAATAAGTCAGACTGGCAGGGCTGCTGGACGCCTGTAAGGAATGATTCCCCATCGGACGACGAAACGACCAGGAACCAAGTATCGTGCTTCCGTGCACCCACATTGAACCGCTCAAAGATTCGGGGCAATAGATCAAACTCTTGACCAGCGCTGGCATCATCACTACCATCAGCAACAACCCTTCCCACCTTCACTCCAGCCAGCACCCTTGAGAGTAATAGATACAAACACAGCAGCATGGCCAACTCACCGCAAGGAGTTCACCCGCTTGCTGATGATCGCGAAGAAGTCCAATGCAGGTCGCTCTCCCTCCGATTTTCCCGACGAAGGCTGGAACCGGGGTCTGTTCACGGATCAAAGTATCATCCGCCGCATCGGCCGGGAATCCTTAACCTTGCTTGGTGGCGGCCGGGCGGTCCTGCTTCAAGTCGCCCATCCTTTAGTCGCCGCTGGGGTCGCTGAACACAGCAGCTTCCAATCGGACCCGATGGTGCGGCTATACGGGACACTTGAACTGATGCATCAACTCGTCTTCGGCAGCGAAGCTAGCGTTGAGAACGCGCTGCGCCGATTCCGGGTGATGCACAGCCAGGTCCGCGGCCAGCTTGTCGAATCTGCAGGTGTGTATGCGGAACAAACGACTTATGCGGGGGATGATCCTGAGCTAAAGCTTTGGGTGTTTGCGACCCTGGTTGACACCAGCCTGATGAGCTACCAGCGTTTCGTGGCGCCACTGACAGAACATCAGCACCACCGTTATTACCAGGAAGCCCTGATATTGGCCAAAGTTATGGCTATTCCGGCTGAGATCCTGCCGCCAGATTATTCGACCTTTACAGCGTATATAGACGAGATGCTTACCGGACCTAAGTTGGCTGTCACTGACACGGCCCGTGATTTAGCGTGGAGCGTATTGGATCCGCCGGTAACTGGCCCCCAGTATGCCAGCGCACGGCTGCTTCGCTTCGTGACTGCCGGGATGCTGCCCAGTCACCTACGGCAGGCGTTCAATCTCCCATGGAACTCCCGCCGGCAGATGGTACTTGATGCTTTAAGCTGGACAACCCGGCGGCTTCGCCCCTTGGCACCTGCCTGGCTATGGCGTAGCCCCCTTCATGCCGAGACCAGTTTCTTGCGAACACTCCTTTGGCCAGGTGACTGGCCTTCCGGCTAGCCTGATCAGCTTCTTGAAGTATCGCCTTGTACTCAATCCTCCGGTGAGCTCACCACTCTGAACGCGTACGCTGATGACAATGATCCTGAGGAGCGCGCAAGCCCCTTCGGCCATGAGAGCAATTACTCATCAGGTCGCCAGCAAATGTCCAACTTCTCATGATGAAACAGGTATGGCGTTCATGAGCAACCTGCCCCTGGGGCGCAGCGTGACCATAGCCTCTGGCCTGACGGTCGTTTCACCCGCCAGTTCGAGCCGGAAGCGCTGAACGACAGAAGCCACCACCATCTTGGTTTCCATCATGGCGAAGTCGGCTCCGATACAGTAGCGGGGACCGCCACCAAAGGGAAAATAGGCAAAGGGTGGCCGCGCTTCCTCGGCGCCGCGGGAGAACCGCTCCGGCATGAAGCGGTCGGGGGCTTCCCAATAATCAGGAAGCCGGTGAGTGGCGTATGGGCTGAGAATTACGACGCTATCCTCTGGAATGTGCCGGCCGAGGACTTGATCCTTGCGTTTTGCCCGCCGGCTGATAATCCATACCGGTGGATACAGGCGCAAGGCCTCCTTGAGAACGGATTCTAAAAAGACAAGGTTCGGCAGATCGGTATAATTGGGCAACCTGCCTGCAAGAATGTGATCTACTTCTTGATAGACTCGGTCGGCTGTTGTTTCATGCTTTGCCAGCAGGTACCATGTCCAGGAGAGCAGTGACCCGGTCGTCTCGTGACCGGCCAAGATCATTGTTGCCAACTCATCCCGGATCAGCTGTTTATCCGCTTTATCGCCGGCTTCACCGCCGTGTGCCTGAAACAGCAGCCTCAGCATGCCATGATGCAACCCCTCATCTGCTGCTCGTTGCAGGTAGCTCTCTAGGGCCTGGTCAATTTTGGCAATGGCATTTCTGGCCTTCAAGTTTGTCGGGCTGGGAATCCACAATGGCAGCGGCAGGATCGATTGGAAACGCCGGGCGACTTCACGATTCAACACCGAGAATGCCCGAAGAATTCGATCACCCTCAGCCTCAACTTCAGCTCCAAGCACCCCCTTGGATACATTAATGAGAGCCAGCCTGTTCATCTCCTGGGTGATTGCCAACGCACGGCCCGAGCGCGCGTCCCAAGAATCAAGCATCCGCTGTGTGGAGCGATTGATTGTGTTCGCCAGAGTGGCGAGGTGATCCTTGTGAAACGCTGGCTGTATCAGTCGGCGCTCTCGCAACCAATGCTCGCCATCGCTTGTGATAAGGCCATCACCAAGAAAGGGGCGCAGCATTTCATAGTCGTAGTTTTGTTTGTCGTAATTGCGATGGTTATCCTGCAAGACATGGCGGACACCGTGAGGGTGGCTGACCAGATAGCCGCGGTACGGGCCAAGATGGAAGGCGGCCACCGGGCCGAAGTCTTGGGATAGCCGGTCTGTAAAAGCCAAGGGCGCGCGCCGCGCCTCCAGCATGTTGCCAAGAAATGGCCAACCCTTGGGGCCACTAGCTTGACTGTCTGCGCCCGGGTCATTCATATCCTACATTGCCCTTTGACCTGCGGAAAATAGCCTGACCAAATAGACATATCCCAATTCCTAAGGCAAAGCTCAACCTCTAGAAGTGGCTCACCCATAAAGGCTTGGGAGCTTGCCGGATTGGATTAAGAATGGTATCAAAAGGATCCGTATCGGCAAGTGGTTGCCCGTAGTGCTGAAAATCGATCGGTCCCCACCTGGACACAATGCGCATCGACAGCAGCAGTGGCACTTGATACGGTGAGAATACGCCTGGAGCATTCATGCCGGGCATATAAGCGCATATGGTTAGCAGGCCGCGCGGGATAGACCCACAATCTGATGCATACCGAATCCAGCCCCCGCTGAACGCGCTCCTGAGATCCTTTTAGCTCAACAAACTAGGCTGGAAGGAACTGGACGAAGAAGCCCGCCCAGACGGCCAGTGCAATCAGCCAAACCCCCACGACCATTAGAATGCCGCCTCCCCAAATTTTGATGCGTTCGCTGTTAGCTCGCAATCGCGCCACCAGGTCCTCTTGAGCCAGCGCGATAGCCAGGGCCAACACGAACATCAAAGCCGACATAGTCAACGCCGCCGTCACAAACCCCAGGAAAGCCAGGGCTTGTCCGCCAGTGGCAATTGCATATCCGGCCAGACCAGCCAGAATTGGACCGGTTCAGCCAAATCCCGTTAGCACGTAACCAAAGCCACAAAAGGAGAATCCTTGCAAGGGCGACTTCCGCCGCAGGCGCGCCTGCAGCTCATGAAGCGGCCGCTTGATTCGATCGGCCGCCTTTATGCGTAAGCCTCTTGATTGAACAAGCCCGAGCAGAATGAGCAGGCCGCCAATAACTGTTCGCAGGATCCTGCCTGCTGTGCTTGTGAACGTTATCTGTCGTATCACAGGCCCGGCACCAAGGGCAATCAACCCCCCGACCAGGAGCAAGAACGCCGAGACTCCGACGGCTAAACCAGCCGCGAATTTCAAAGCCCTCCCGATCGGCCGGCTTGAGGCGGACTCCGATCTCGTTTCCCTTGCGAGCAGCGTGGCCAATAGTGAAAATGAGCACGGCGAGAAGAACGAGGCTGTCCCTGCCGCCACTGCCAGCACCAACAGACCGCTTCCTGCAAACCCAACCATATCCAGCGCAGCGTAGTGCAGGAACACGGAGAAACCCAAGAGAGCAATCGCCAGCACCAAGACAATCATCAGGCCGTATTTGAAGCCGGCCGATATCTCAGGCATCAGTCTGCATTCCCCATTCCTCCGGCATGAAGATAAGCTGGTATCCGAGACGATCTTCCCTGTCACGAAACTCCTATACTGCAACCAGGCTGTATTGCACCTGCAAATGCCGCATGGAGACAATACGGTGGACGCTCGCCACCATCTTGAAAAGGTTGAGAAATCAAGCGGCTGAACTCAAATCCGCCCCCCTCAATAACTGCGCGTTGATGGCCACGATCACCGTGCTCATGGACATCAGCAGCGCGCCAACCGCGGGCGAGAGCACAAAGCCGATGGGCGCCAGCACACCGGCAGCCAGGGGAAGCGCGATTACATTGTAGCCAGTGGCCCAGGCCAGGTTCTGGACCATCTTGCTGTAGGTCGCCTGACTCAGGCGCACGATCCGCACCACGTCCAGGGGATTGCTCTTCACCAGGATGATCCCAGCCGATTCCACGGCTACATCAGTGCCGCTACCGATGGCAATACCAACATCGGCCCGGGCCAGCGCAGGCGCATCGTTGACGCCATCGCCGATCATCGCCACCCGTTTACCTTGCTCCTGCAGCTGACGCACCTTTTGGTCCTTGTGCTCGGGCAGCACCTCGGCAAACCATGTGTCAATGCCGAGTTCTCGCGCGACAGCTTTGGCCACCCGCTGGCTATCGCCGGTGATCATAGCCACTTCAATGTCCATCTCCTTAAGCTGGTCCACCGCCTGCTGGCTCTCCTCGCGAATCACGTCCGCAAGTGCGAGGGCGGCCACCGGTTCTCCCTCATCGATCAAATACACGACGGTCCGCGCCTTCTCCTCCACTTCGCTAGTAAATGTGGACAGCCTTTCGGGAAGCTCGGCCTCAAGAGTCTCCAGCAGGCGGGGCCCGCCTACATGCATGCTTCTATTCTCATGCATGGCGCGAATCCCTTTGCCTTTGATCGCCTCGAAATCCGTGATCTTTGGCAGCTCCAGCTCTTTCTCCTCCGCCTTCTCTCGGATGGCGCGGCCCAGGTGGTGCTCCGAATCGGCCTCCATGGCCGCCGCCATCGCCAATGCCCGATCCGGCTGCCAGCCATCCACAACCTCGACCTCGGTCACACCGAACTCGCCCACCGTCAGCGTGCCCGTCTTGTCGAATATCACGGTGTCCAGCAGACGCGATTCCTCCAGCGCCAGACGATCTCTCACCAAGATGCCGTTGCGGGCGCCCCTGGTGGTGCTGATGGCCACCACCAGGGGGGTGGCCAGGCCCAAAGCGTGCGGACAGGCGATCACCAACACGGTGACCACACGGGAGAGAACCTCCACTTTGAATCCAACCGCCAGCAGCCAGGCGATGGCGGTGATCGCGGCCACTCCGATGGCAATAAAGAAAAGCCAGGCGGCCGCTCGATCGGCCAATAGCTGCGTGTCGGATTTAGATTCCTGCGCTTCGTTCACCAACCGCATGATGCCGGCCAGGGCGGTATCCTCGCCGGTGGCCTTGACGCGCACCCGCAGGCTCCCGCCGCCCTCGTTGACGGTGCCGCCGATGACCTCGTCACCGGCTTCCTTTTGCACCGGCTTGGATTCGCCGGTGAGCATGGATTCGTCGAGCGCCGAATCACCTTCGACGATCTCGCCATCCGCCGGTACGCTGCCGCCGGGCCGCACC
>JBKHKF010000089.1:0-8567 GCA_046537745.1 Anaerolineales bacterium
CACCTGCCGCCCGGCATCATCCCGCGGGACCGCCTGTTTGATCAGCTTGATCGCATCCGCAATGTGCGACTGGGCTGTGTGCTTTCGCCTGCCGGATTTGGCAAAAGCACGCTTCTGGCCGCCTGGGCAGCTCAATGTCAGGTCACCGTCGGTTGGCTGGCGCTGGATGCAGCAGATAACGATCTGCACCGCTTCTTCCGCTACGTGCTGGCTGCCTGGGCGGAAGTTGATCCCGCCATCCGCCAGAGCCGCTTCGGGTATGCGGCTAGCGCCCTGAATGCCCCGGAGGAGGCCATCGAGCAAGGATTCCTCCACACAGCAGAGGCGTTGTCCAAGCCGTTAGTGCTGGTGCTGGACGATTATCAATTAATTGAAAACCCCGACATTCATCAGACATTGTCAACCATCATTGAGCGACTGCCCCGCCAGATGCACCTGCTGATCGCCAGCCGCCGCGAGCCGCCCCTGCCAATGCACCGCCTGCGTGCCCGCCGCCAGCTCATTGAGCTTGGCCCCAAGGATCTGGCCTTCACGCTGGAGGAAACCGCACAGGCCATCAGCCTGATGGCGGACCGCACGCTGAGCGACGACACCATCCGGCAGTTGTGGGAGCGCACCGAGGGCTGGGCAGCCGGGGTTCAGCTTGCGGCGCTGGCCCTGCGCGATGTTGAGAACATTGAAGGGCAGATCGCGGCGCTGGATGGAGGAAACCGCTATATTGCCGACTTCTTCGCAGAGGAAATTTTCCGCCACCAGCCGGTGGACATGCGCACCTTCTGGAAGGACACCGCTCACCTTGATACGCTGTGCGCGTCCCTGTGCGACGCGGTGCGAGACGCTGACGACAGCCAGCACGTCTTAGAAAAGCTTGAACGCCAGCATCTCTTTGTGCAGCCGCTGGATAGGCAGGGCCGCTGGTATCGATATCATTATCTGTTCAAGGGTTATTTGCTGGAGCAGTTTGCGCGTCTGCCCGCTGAACGGCAGCGGGAACGGCACCGCCGGGCTGCAATCTGGTACGCAGCGCAGGGGGAGGCGCGAACTGCCTTTGACCATGCGCTGGTGGCAGAGGACATGTCCCTCGCGGCAGCCATTCTTGAGGAACATGGGCCATACATGATGGCCCGCATGGAGTTTGAGCAGTACCAGGCCTGCCTGGAGGCGTTGCCTGATGATGTATTCGTTCGTCACCCGCGTCTGAACCTCCAGCGCATCCAGTTCCTGTTGATGGTCGGCCAATTTGAGGCGGCCAATCGACTGCTTGAGGATACGGAACATCGTCTACAAAACACGGGCGACCAGGCGAACCTGGCACGGGTGGCCGGGACGCGGGCCATCATCGCCTGCTACCAGTACGATATCCCCGGTGCGCTGGATTATGCGCGGCGAGCTTTTTCCCATCTACCGGATGATGACGTGTTCTTCCGCTATGGCGTGAACATCGCGCTGGGTGATACCTACCGCAGGGATGGGCAGTGGGCGGCGGCCCGCGAGCCGTATCTACGGGCGCTGAAAATCGCCCGGCAGGCGGCGGTGCCGTATATCGCCATTCACCCGTTGAGCGCGTTGGGCGATCTGTATATGATGCAGGGGCTGCTGCATCGTGCCGCCGAATACCGGCAGGAGAGCCTGGCGCTGATTGAGAACGAATCCAATCGCCCCGGCATCGAACTGCCGTTGATGGGCTGGGCGTATGTATTGATGGGTGAACTGCTTTACGAATGGAACCGGCGGGACGAGGCGCGGGTAAGGTTGGCGCATGGCCTTGATCTGGCGCGGCTAGGTGGCGACAGGCGCACTTTGATCGCCGGGCATGTGGGGCTGGGGCGGCTGGCGCTGGCAGAAGATCGGATTGATGCGGCGGTGGAACGCGCGCAGCAGGCCAGCCGGTTGGCGCGCAGCACGGATGTGCCCGCCTGGCGCGAGCAGGCCGACGCGCTGCGAGTGGCGATCTGGCTGCGGCGGGGCAGTCTGCGAGCCGCCCGCACATGGGCGGATGAAACCCGCTTCCGGGTCGATGAAAAGGAGCAGTTTCGCTATGAGGGGGCGCGGCAAGCGCTGGCCCGCGTACTGCTGGCGCAGGGTGAAGCACAACGGGCGCTGACGCTGCTGGAGCGGCTGCGGAGTGCAGCGGAATCGGCGGGCCGTATGGGCGTTGTTATCCGGGTGCTGGCGTTGAAAGCTATCGGCCATCGGCAGACGGGCGATATCGACTCCGCGCTGGCCGCGCTGGAGCGAGCTTTGCAGCTTGCCGAACCGGAAGGCTATGTCCGGTCGTTTGTCGATCTGGGCCAGCCAATGGTGGAACTGTTAAAAATGGCCAATGAAAAGCGCATCCGCCCGAAATACGTGGCAACGCTGCTGGCAGCCAGCGGGACGTCCCCCTCCTCTCTGCCGCTGCACATCGATCCACTGACCGAGCGCGAGATGGATGTGCTGCGCCTGCTGGCACAGGGGCTTACGAATCCTGAGATCGCGGACGAACTGGTGATTGCAACGGGCACGGTTAAAAAGCACACAGCCAACATTTACAGTAAGCTTCATGTGGACAATCGCACCGAGGCGGTCATCACCGCTCGCGAGCTCGATCTCCTCCCCAAATAAACCTGAAGATAAACCTTCGTGGTATGACAGTCTCCTCTCTCTTCTCTATAGTCAAACTACATCACGTTTGACCATACGAGGAGGATAAATCATGACAGACGTACTTGAAGCAGCCCGCACCATTGATCGCCCTATCGATGAAGTGTTCGCCCGGATGACGGACATCGAGGGGATTCTCGACTGGAGCGGTGGCACCGTGGTGGAGTTCCGCGACGTGCCGGAGGGCAAACCAAGCCCAGGTGACACCTTTATCAGGGTGTTTGACCTTGGCGGGCAACGGGTGGAAGCGCCGACGGAAGTCGTCGCTTATGAAGCGCCGACGCGCTATGCACACCGCTCGGAGCAGCCTTTTACGGTGACCAACACCTTTGAGCTGGAAGAGGTTAATGGCAGCACGCAGGTGACGATCCGCAGCGAAGCCGAACTGACTGGCACCTTTGCGCAAATGCGTGACGAGATGCTGCCCCGTGTGCAAGAACAGACTGAGCAGACGCTGGATAACCTCAAAAATCTGTTGGAGAGCGGTCGTTAGCACAGGCATAGCGTCAGGGATCAAAATCTGAACGCGTGTTTACCGCGAGGATGAGGAGACAAAAAATGTCCACTGAAGAAATCAAATCACTGGTTCAACAGGCCACACAGGAAATCTGGGGGGAGCGCAACGCGGATGTCGCAGACAAGTACTACACCGCCGACCATTTGCGCCACGATCCTACCCAACCTGAGCCTATCGAGGGAGTCGACGCCATGAAGGCACGGCTGCGTACGCTATTTAACGCGTTCCCCGATGCTCAAGTTGATGTGAAAGATATGGTGGTTGAAGGCAACACCTTTGCCAACCGTTGGGTGATGACCGGCACGCATGAAGGCGAGTTCAACGGCATCCCGGCGACGGGTAAGCCCGTACGAATGTCCGGTATGAGCTTGGGTAAAGTGCGGGACGGCAAAATCGCTGAAGTGTGGGACGAGCTCAACATCGTTGGGCTGATGCAGCAGCTTGGTGTAACCCCGCAGTCTGAACAATCGTAATCTGCCCACCATTTTTGCTGTAAGGATTGCTAATCACAGGAGAAACCGCCATGTTTGGAACAGTCGCCAAGTTAAAGGCCAAGCCGGGTGAACTTGATGCGTTGCTCGACCTGAGTGAAGAAGCGGAACACCCACCGAGGGCCGTCGCCGAGTACGTGTACCAGATGGAAGAAGACCCATCAACGCTTTATCTGGTCGTTGTCTTTGAAGATGAGAAAAGTTACCGGGCCAACGCTGAGAGCCCTGAGCAGCATGAGCGGTTCATGAAGATGATGCAGCATCTCGAAGCGGAACCTGAGTGGCATGATGGGCATATCATCCACCGCTACGAGGCATAAATCCATATCTAGCATACTCTGCGTGTCTGCGTGATTGAGGATGTGCAGACCACATCGCGCACAACGCTGCTCAATCTGGCTGACAGCCCCAGGAACTTCACCCCGATGGGCTGGTAGTTCCTTATCTATTCTGGCAGTAGGCGTTGCGGTGAGGTTGTTTGCGCTGCCCGTGTCGCCGCCTGAGGCGCGATCAGAGCCGCCTCGGACGCGGGAGCTGGCGCTGCAATGACGGTGAAAGGAGTGCTCCCGGCCGCTGCCACTTTGCCGCATAGTGTGTTCAAGCGAGCCATCACAGGAAGCAGCGCTTAGCAGTAGGCGCAGGCATCAAATGGATGGACCCTGTGAAGCTGGGAGGCAACCCTCCCAGCTTTTGCTGTTTCTCATTTGTGCCGTGCGATCTGCAAATCTCAAAATTGCCCGGTTGGCTCGCCATCTCCACCGCCAAAGCGCATTGGCCTTGATCGCGGTAGGACAATGAGCCACTTTCACGCGCCCGTGGGGGCGCTTTTGTTCACTTTCTTCTGAATTGCCTCCATTAATCTCATCACCCGTACCGTGGTTGCTAAGAAAACAGCGGAACGGCGGGCTTATGGAGCAGAGTGAAAAGGCTTTTGGCAAGTAAAGTGACATTTTTGCATTTGCTAAGATCAAATTAAAGCAAAGGTCATTGACCTGGAATAATTTTTTTGGGTTCTGCAAATTGATCAAACAGTGAAAGGGAGTGACTCTCAAATGAGCGAAACGATGAAGGCGTTTGTGATGAAGTCGATCGGGGAAATCGGTTTCATGGAAAAGCCAATTCCCGAACCCGGCCACAATGAGGCAGTCATCAAAGCCACCCATGCCCTGGTCTGCACCTCGGATGTTCATACCGTGCACGGAGCTATTGGTGAGCGTGAAAACCTCACCCTCGGCCATGAGGCGGTGGGAAGGGTGCATAAATTGGGAAGCGAGATTCCCGGCATCAGCGAGGGTGATATGGTGGCCGTCAATGCCATTACCCCGTGCTACAAGTGCACGAACTGCCTGCGTGGCTACACCTCACAATGCACGGAGATGCTGGGTGGATGGAAATTCGCCAATGTGAAGGACGGCATTTTCGCCGAGTACTTCCATGTCAATAACGCGGAGGCCAACCTGGCCCCAATCCCTGAGGCCGTCTCTGAAGAAGCAGCTGCCTACACCTGCGACATGATGTCCACGGGGTTCATGGGGGCGGAACACGCCAATATTCCCATTGGTGGGACGGTGGCTGTATTCGCACAAGGTCCGGTGGGATTGATGGCAACCAAGGGAGCGCGCTTGCAGGGTGCTGGCCTCGTGATCGGAGTGGAGAGCATCGAAAATCGCAAGCAAATGGCCAAGGATTACGGGGCGGATGTCGTTGTCGACTTCTCAGAGGTCGATCCCGTCGAAGAGATTCTGAGGTTGACCGATGGCGAGGGAGTTGATGCTGCCATTGAAGCTTTAGGTGCACAAGAGACATTCGAAGCCTGCATCAAAGTAACTCGACCTGGTGGGACGATTTCAAATACTGGCTACCATGGCGAAGGGGAATATGTAAAGATTCCGCGCGCCGAATGGGGCCTGGGCATGAGCGATAAGACCATCCGCACTGGGCTTTGCCCTGGCGGCAAGGAGCGTATGGCACGGCTGATGCGACTCATTGAACGTGAACGCGTGGACCCCACCAAGATGACTACCCATACATTTTCATTCGACGAAGTTGACGAAGCCTTTCGAATGATGGAGTCCAAGGAAGACGGGATCATCAAGCCGCTCATTAAATTCTGAAGCGGGGAGCAAAAAGTTCAATTCAAACCGGTGCGCCGTCCGTGGAGAAGGCAACCGCCAAACGGTTTCCCGCCAAAGGTCTCGTGCATGGATGCCTGGAGAATCCCTGATTGCATCCTGAAGCCGTCCACATGGTGGCAGGAGCCATTCATCGGGCTGCTGGCCCGGGTCTGGAACAGGAATGCCGTCCGTTGGCGCCGATCCGCCCGGGCGAAGCGATCATCACCGGAGACCATAACCTGCCCAACCGGTACGTCATTCACTGCCTGGGCTTTGTTTACGGCGTGGATGAACCGTCCATGAATTCATCCGTACTGCCTCAGCCGCTTCGTCTTCTTCAGTGAACGGGAGCTGCGGGTCCATGAACGCGTTTTGAGGATAAGACGTAGCAGATTCAGGGGCAGTGCCGCCCTTAAAGCCCCTCCAAAGGCTTGATACCCTGCTCAAATGAGCACTGTGGGTCCTTCTGCGTGCAGCTGTGATTAGGCGGCCGGCCAGGATGACGGCATGGCCCGGGCCAACTTGCGCACCTATATAAAAGGCTCGAGCTGGGCGCCGGGGTATTGCTTCAGTAGATACTCAGCGTGGGATTTGGCGGCGAATAAACCCACCAAGCGCCGTTCGGTGTCCTGCGCGATCATGATCCTTCCATGCCAGGGTTTGGGTTCCTGTCCGTTGTTCGTAACGATATAACGAGCCATAGAATAGGGCAGCCGCTCGATGGTTGTCTCCACGCCGTACTCGTTCTCCAGGCGGGCCTGGACGACTTCGAATTGCAGTTTCCCCACGACTGCCAGGATCGGCTCTCGGCGCAAGGCGTCCACATCATAAAGGACCTGCACGGCCCCTTCGGTCTCAAGCTGTCGCAATCCTTTATTGAAGTGCTTCTGCTTGCTGATGTCCTGATTTCGCAGCAGGGCGAAGTGCTCTGGTTGAAAGCGCGGAATGGGCCTAAAGCGCAGTTTGTCATCGCTGGATATCGTATCGCCGATGGCATAAGCGCCGTTGTTGGGCAGGCCGATGACATCCCCGGGGAAAGCCTTTTCGATGACCTCCCGTTCGTTGGCGAACATGCGGTACGGGCGCTGCAGACGGGCGGCGCGGCCCGATTGCGTGTGTACCGCTGACATGCCTCGCTCGAACTGGCCGGATACGATGCGCAAAAATGCAACGCTATCCCGGTGTTTCGGGTCCATGTTGGCCTGGATCTTAAATATGAAGCCCGAGAATTCAGGGTGGCTTGGGTCGACAGGGCCGGATTCACTGGGGTAGGCTTGGGGGGCTGGTGCAAGTTCAATGAACGCCTCCAGGAACAAACGTACGCCAAAGTTGTACAGGGCGCTGCCGAAAAAGACCGGCGTCTGTTTGCCAACCGCCACCAGCTCCGGATCCAGATGGAATCCGAGCGCATCCAGCAACTCCAGGTTTTCCTGGATTCGCCCAAGATGGCCGTCCGCAAGGATCCGTTCTCCTTCAAGGTCCGCCAGCGAAACTTGCCGCTCCGGCGATTGTCGTTCATTACGAACCGTGCGCTCATACAATATGACATCCCGGGAGGCTCGGTTCACCACGCCATGGAAATCCGGGCCATCACCCAAAGGCCAGTTCATCGGCACGGGCTGCATGCCGAGGACGGTCTCAATTTCGTCCAGCAGCGCTAGCCGATCGCGCGCCGGTCGGTCCATCTTGTTGATAAAAGTGAAGATCGGGATGCCTCGCTGGCTGCACACTTCAAACAGCCGGCGTGTCTGCGGTTCCACCCCTTTGGCGGCATCGAGGACCATGACCGCGCTCTCCACCGCGGTCAGTGTTCGATAGGTGTCTTCGGAGAAATCCTGGTGCCCGGGAGTATCGAGCAGGTTGAGTATTTGGCCAGCATAGGGAAACTGAAGCACGGTCGAAGTGATGGATATACCCCTTTCGCGCTCCATCGCCATCCAGTCCGAGGTTGTGTTGCGGCTGTTGCGCCGGGCGCGCACATTGCCGGCCAGCTCAATGGCGTTGCCGTAGAGCAGAAGCTTCTCGGTTAGGGTCGTCTTGCCGGCATCGGGATGGGAGATGATGGCAAAGGTGCGCCGCTGCTCGATGGCCTTAGCCAGCGCCGAACTGGAAGACCTCTTTTTTGTGGTTGTTGCTTCAGGCATAGTACTCTTATCTCTCCATATATCCAGCGTTCAGCCGCGACAAACCACGCTCATAGCGTAGGCCTTCGTTTCCCTGTGTATTCAGCAAATGTGGGTTGGGAAGAAGGTGACGCCAACCGCAGGCAGCTTCTTGGGGGTGCAGCTGCCGGGGAACGCGGGTCGTGCTGATGAAATCTTTCTAAGGCGTCATCACGAGAGGTATTCTACCATAGGCATGCTCATCGAGAAGCGTAGAACCCATGATGGGAAAAAGCTCCATTTACAAATAGCAAAGTCATCCGCTATTGGCGCCGCCAGGACGGCATGGGGCCGGGCCATGTCTTTGCTATAATGCCGCTCGTGCCCTCTTTTCTCCGCTATTCCCGCGATTACTTAAAATTCATCGCTGATCACAAACGGCTGATCGGCTTTGGGCTGCTGACCGCCACGCTCTCCGGGTTCGGCCAGACCTTCTTCATTGGTCTGTTCAATCCAAATATCCGAGAAGTTTTCGAGTTGAGTCACGGTGACATAGGTTTGCTTTATGGTGGAGCGACGCTTGCCAGTGCCGTGCTGCTGACCTATGCAGGCCGCTGGTATGATCGCTCGGCCCTCTGGCTCTTTCTCTCCGGATCGGCGGCCGTTCTGGCGGTTGGGTGCGCGCTGATGGCGGGGGCCG
>JBKHKF010000090.1:0-8551 GCA_046537745.1 Anaerolineales bacterium
GTCCTGATCAGCGGAGGTAAGGACAGCAGCTTGCTGCTGCATCAGCTTGCTACGCAGCATCCGGATCTGCGGATCATGACTCTGCTGGTGGACAATGGCTTCATGAGCCCGATTGCCTTGGAGAACGCCGAACGAGTGCGTGCCAAGTTCGATGTGGATCACATGATCTATCGGCTGAAATCGTCCTTTGTCAGTAAGGGCTTCGCGTTCACGCTAACACACTTGGATCGCCAGTTAGGCTACAGCATCGTGGATTTGTTGGATGGGACCTTCACTTTCAATGCAGCCAGGAATTTAGCTTCCCAGATGGGAATTCCGCTGATTCTTTGCGGCTTATCAAGAACACAGGCTGAGACTGTCTTCGGGGATGATGATTATGAGCTTCCTCCTGGGAGAGAGCTGGAAGTTTTTGAGGAGTTATCTCAAACACCGCTTTATGAGATATTCAATGAAGAGGAAATGGACCGCTTCTGGGAAAGGTCAAAGTATCCGAACGTCGAACCACCCCGATTCATCATGCCTTACGTAGCTTCGGATCCGGCTGAGACTTACATTCTCAACGAGGTGGAGCGGCTTGGCTTGCTTGAGGCTGATCGCACTCGCCCTCTGCTCACCAACAACGCACTCATCCCGGTAATCGCGATCGCGGAGATCAACCACCTCGGCTACACATCCTTTGAGGTTGAGTTTTCCCAGATGATCCGAGGCGGAAAGTCCGATCGCACCTATTGGCGCAACCTATTTGAGATGGCTGAGTATTCCGCCAAGACGGGCCATTTCCTCAGCGACAGCACCATGGCTACGCTAAAGGAACTTGGGTTATCCAAACAGGATGTAGGATTGTCGTTCTGAGTTGCTATGGATCCATTTCTAAGTAAAGCCGATGGATGACAATAGACTGTTGTCAGCCATCGGCCAGTAAATACCGGGCTGGATCATACAACCGAGCTAGCTGCCCTTAAAGGGGCCGGCTGCCAGAACTTCTGGATCGACCTCGTCAGCAAACTTCTCAAAGTTCTCGATAAACATGCTGACGAGGTGCTTGGCTTGCTTATCATACTCGGCCGAGTCAGCCCAGGTCTCCCGAGGGTGCAGTACTTCATCGGGGACGCCGTCGATGTTATTTGGGACCTGCAATCCAAAATACGGCTCCTGGGTGGTTTCAACCTGAGCCAGCTCACCTGCCAGCGCGGCAGAGATCATCTTTCGGGTATGAGCCAATTTCATACGGTGCCCCTCGCCGTAAGGCCCGCCCGTCCAGCCTGTGTTCACGAGCCAGACTTTGGTGCCGTGAGCTTCAATCTTCTGGCGCAGAAGCTGCGCGTAGCTTGTGGGGTGGAGGGGCATGAAGGGGGCACCAAAGCAGGCGCTGAACTCGGGCCTGGGTTCTGTGACGCCTTTTTCAGTGCCGGCCACTTTTGCCGTGTATCCGCTGAGGAAGTGGTACACGGCCTGATCAGGTGTCAGCCGGCTGATAGGAGGAAGAATGCCAAAGGCATCGGCCGTGAGGAAAATGATGTTCTTGGGATGACCTGCCAGGCCCTCTCGAGTCGCATTTTCAATGTGGCTGATTGGATAGCTGGCGCGGGTGTTTTCGGTCAGTGAATCGTCATCCAGATCCACCCGCCTCGAGTCGCTGTCATAGGCGACATTCTCGAGAATGGTGCCAAATCGCCGAGTGGACTGATAAATTTCAGGCTCCCCCTCCGGATCCAGCCGGATGACCTTGGCATAGCAGCCGCCCTCGATATTGAAGATGCCGTCAGCGCTCCAGCCATGTTCGTCGTCGCCAACCAGGGTTCTCTCTACCACATTGCTCAAAGTTGTCTTGCCGGTGCCGCTCAAGCCGAAGAAAAGCGCCACGTCATCCGGATCGGTGCCGTAGTTGGCGCTGCAGTGCATGGTCAGGACATCCTGCTTCGGCAGATAATAATTCATGGCGGTGAAGATGCTCTTTTTGATTTCACCGGCATACTCCGTGCGTGCGATCAGGACCAATCGCTGTTCAAAATTGACGATGATGGCGGTCTGGCTGTTGGTCCCATCCACCTCGGGATCGGCGTGAAAGCCCGGCATATCGATGACGGTGAAATCCGGCTTGTGGTTGCGAAGCTTATCCGGATCCTGTTCCAACAGGAACATGTTGCGGGCGAAGAGGCTGTGCCAGGCGTAGTCCGTGATGATCCGAACCGGAAGCCGGTATCTCGGGTCCGCGCCGGCATATCCGTCGAACACAAAGACGTCCCGGTTTTGCATGTAGGCCTTCATCCGCAGGAAGAGCGTGTTGAATTTCTCCGCGGAAATAGGCCGGTTGACCTTACCCCACCAGATCTCATCCTTGGTCGTAGATTCCTCGACGATGAATTTGTCCATGGGAGAGCGGCCGGTGTGATCGCCTGTCCGCACCACCACCGGGCCCAGATGCACCAGCGCGCCTTCGTGACGTCGAACGATGCGTTCATAAAGCATGGGGGTTGTGAGGTTCCAGTAGACGGTGCCGGCGTTGGTGATCCCGTGCTCTTCAACGCCAAAGGTACCGATATAAGGGCCAAAGTGTTGGGTCATATAGACACTCCATTGGGGGGCTCAACCTGTCTGACCTTCCTATTCTAGTCGCTAGTTGCTTACAAGCCAAAATCGACGGTGTAACCGGTGTGGGGGGCAAGGAGAGCCTGGCCGATGAAAACCGGCAGGGCTGCCGCGCCAGCGGACTTGAGCAGGGATAGTTAAAGTCTTTTGGGTGGAGCACGCAGAAGAACAGGACCGTTGATTAAGGCGCGAGCCTTGGATTACAATGATGCTGCCCTGGCGACGTAGCTCAGTGGTAGAGCAGGGGACTCATAAGCCCTTGGCCGCGTGTTCGAATCACGCCGTCGCCACTGATTTGCGCCCCAGCCGATCTGGGGTGCTGTGCTTAAGAGATAAGCCCCGCGGTGAGAACCGCGGGGCTTTCATTTTCACGGTTGGTTATTTAGCGATCAGAAGGTTGTCCTCCACCTTGGTTTGAGCTCGGGTTATCCGGTCGCCCACGATCTTCGGGGGGACCAGCATCCTCGGGCCGGCCGGTGTCCTCCGGCGGGCCCGCTTCTTCAGGCCTGCCGATCAAGTCCATATCAAGCCAAATTTGGCCCCAGCCTTCGCCATCGGCTCGGCGATCCAGGTAGGTGTCCGCGCTCCCATCGGTCAGCGCTGCGGTTTGCAAACCGAGCATGATCTGACCGAAACCGACGGAGCCTTCGCAGAACCAGGTCAGCACCTGCTCATAGCTCACGTCATAAACGCTGGTGAGAGCTTGCCCAACTGGATGGGGGTCATCAGGGTTGGCGCAGTAATAGTTTTCATCGCCTTCCCCGTCCTCGTCATCTTCATCGTCCTCCGACTCCAGGATTTCGATGCTCGTGGCCGTGATCAGGTCCTCCTCCAGGGTGCCTTCGACCTCGACTTCATCGCCTACACTCAGCGTTGTCAAGTCGAAATCTTCCGGAGGCTGAACGGTGTAGCTGGTGAGCCCGCCATCTTCATCGACTTCCAGGGTAAAGCTGCCCGCCGATTCGTCAATGGCAGTGACTGCCCCTTCCAGGTCGACTTCTTCCGCCTGGACGGTAGGCGAGGCCACAGCTACCGACGTAGCGCTGACAATCAGAAGCAGCGCAAGGCTCAGGGTGAACAAAGTACGTCCGATCGTTCGTAAGTGTTTCATTCGATCTCCTTCCAAAGGTAATAACGATTGCCATCAAAGGTCAATCGAAACGTTCCTTCATGGCGAGGATGAACATCGCATTGTCTGCGAATGTCATCCCCGTTGAACTTCATGTGTTAAAACGAGCGCATTGGCTTAGCGTTTCAAATTTGACGATATATGAGGTTGATATATCTGGGGATATACCCTGCCTGGGTTAGAAACTCAAATTGAGCCAGCAAAGGAGAGGGATTCAGTGAAACAAAAAGGAAACCCCCTCGGATTTCTCCGAGGGGGTTCTACCTTGTATATTGGTTACCGACGAATTTTATCGTCCGGTATTTTACTGCGGGCCACGACCCTCTTTGGGTCCAGCGTGATCCGGCGGGCCAGCCCATTCAGGCGGACCAGCATCTTCGGGACGGCCGCGATCTTCCGGCGGTCCTGCGTTTTCTGGCGGTCCGGCCCACTCAGGCGGTCCGGCTTCTTCGGGGCGACCGATCAGATCCAGATCCTGCCAGATCTGGCCCCAGCCCTCGCCGCCGGTCCGGCGGTCGAGATAGGTGCCGGCGTCCTCGCCGGCGAGTGTGGCTGTCTGAAGTGCGAGCATGATGTTGCCAAAGCCGAAGTTACCCTCGCAGAACCAGCCCATGACCTCTTCATAGGTCAATTCATAGCGGTCTGCCAGGCTCTGGGCGACGGGGTGGGATTCATCGGAGTTGGCGCAGAAGAAGTTCTCTCCGTCCTCGCCTTCCTCTTCACCATCCTCGTCGTCATCAGGCTCATCGACTTCCACTTTGTCAGCCAGAACAACCCCGTCCTCGAGCAATCCTTCAACCTCGACCTCGTCACCCACTTCTAGTGTAGAGAGATCAAAATCTCCGGGTGGCTCGACAGTATAGCTCTCCAGGTTGCCCAGATCGTCCTCGACCTCCATGGTGAAGGTACCTGCAGTCTCGTCAATCGAAGTGACGACACCCTTAAGGTCCACCTCTTCTTCTTGAAGAGTAGGTGCTGCCATCGCGGTGGGCGCAAGGCTGACGATCAGCGTAAGCGCCAGTAACGAGGCGAGCAGGGGGCGGCTGAGCTTGCCCAAGTTTCTCATCGCGTGATTTCCTCCCTTTCCTGTGTTTTTAGTGAAATACAACATGAATAAATCCATAATGCACCTAATTGTCCTGGTTCAGCGAAGTAAGCCCGAGTTCGTCCCAAATCTGATCCCAGGTCATTTCCTCGGCCATGGCGAGCAGGTTTTCAGGGGTTTCATCCGTCAGCTCGCTGGTTTGAAGTGCGAGCAGGATGTCATCGAAGGTGCTTCCCTGACAGAACCATCCGAGCACTTGCTGGTATTCAACCTCGAATTCGTCAGCAATCCCCTCAGCTACCGGATGCGGATCGATTTCGACGCAGCTGGTGGGCTGCGCTTCCACACTGGGTTCGGCTTCAGCTGACTCCGATATCTCCTTCGTTGATTCAGACTCCGGCTTTTCCTGTGCTGGGGTGGCCGCTGGCGTGGAACTGCAACCGACCAGCGCGAGCAGGAGAAGCGCAAACAAGACGAATCGTCGTGCCTGGTAATTAACTATGGTTTCATCCCTTCCGGCTAATCTCAACCTTATAAACGTGAGAATCTGCTTAGCGTTTCAAGGAATTAGTCCTACATGAGTACTATGCGGGGCTGGACATTGATGTTCGTGCGGGAAGGGCCCACGGAACTGCACGCAGGGGATCCGGCAAAGGCCGGTCGATGTTTCGCTGGTCTTGGCAAAGGGATATGGGGCCGATTGACCCAACGGATCAAAAAACCCTCCAGCGCCGGAGGGTTTTCTTGATTTATATAGGAATCGGCGGACCCAGCAGGCTTCTGGCTAGGCTGGCTCAGTCGACGCGTTGGCAACGGCCGACGCCGCTCGTACCTCGGAGGCGGAGCGCATCTTGAGTGCCCGCTCCGCCAGCGCCTGTGCATCGGCCAGGTTCCAGCGGCGGATGATGGCTTTAGCCTGGGGAATCAAGCGGCTGCCGATGCTGAATTTGTCAAGGCCAAGGCCGAGAAGAATCGGAATGGCATCAGGATCACCGGCCAGCTCACCACACATTCCAGTCCAGATGCCGGCGTCATGTCCAGCATCGATCACCTTTTTCACCTGGCCCAGCATTGCCGGGTGGAGTGCATCTGTCGGGTGAGCGACGTTGGCGTTCGTCCGTTCCGCCGCGAAGGTGTATTGGGTGAGGTCATTGGTTCCGATGCTGAAGAAATCCACCTCCTGGGCGAACAGCTCCGCCATCAACACCACCGACGGAATTTCCACCATGATGTCCGGCATTCCCAACAGGATGCGAAGGACTCTCCGCCCAACATCGCGGAGATCGGCAGCGCGCGGTCCCGCAGGTATTCGACATCCAGTGCCGACAAGGCCTCAAAGTGCTGGGTGACAGCGCTAACCAAGGCAGCTTCGGCGTTGATGCCATCCGTCTTGATCAGGGATCCTGCCAGGCCTACGAGTTCAGGATTCTGCAGGAACATGGCGTGTGCGTCAAAAATCGCCGCCTCTTTTCGCTGACCTGATCTTTGGCCTGCTAGCCAAGCTGCTCGATCTCAATCCGAGCTTTCACAATAGCCTCGGTCAGCCGGCCCACTTCGGCTTCTGAATCCTCGACATGGAACCGGTCAACTTTCTGGTCCTGCTGCAGCAAGAGGAAGGTAGGTCCAGCGGCGATGCCCTGACTCGCTGGTATGCCCTTGAGCTTGGTCTCTGCCATGAAGCCTTCAAAGGTTGTATTGAAGCTGTGGTGGTGAGGACTGTGCCGTTCAGCTCAGATTGAGCTGGTAGGATGCCCAGGCGATCTCGTTTTCCCATATCTTGATCGTCATGCGGGACAGATTATCTGCCTTAAATAGATCATTAAGCTTACGGGCGAAGATTCGCGTGAAATGTTCGATGCTGGGATTCAGGCCATCAAACTCGGGCAAATCGTTCAGTGTGACATCCCGGTAACGGTCCACCAAGGCCTCAAGATGGTTTTCCAGATCGACGATATCCAGCAGATACCCATGCTGATCCAACTGCTCGCCCTCAAGGATCGCCTCGACATGATAATGATGGGAATGGAGTTCGTTCTCCGGCCCCCAATCTCCGCCAATGAGGAAGTGCTGTGCCACGAAATCTCGTTTGACTGCCAGGTGATACATCAAAGATTCTCCTGTGTTGTGTCCGGGAACTGCCTTAATGGTCGTAAGTGAATGTAACCTGAAGCAAATCTTCCGTCGGATCGTCAAGCAGTTTGTAAGCGCTGCTTGCCTGTTCAATAGGAAACCGGTGTGTGATAAGTTGACTGGGCTGCACGCGCCCGAGGTGCTCCATTGCCAGCTCGAGCCTTCGTTCTTTGGTCCATCTTCCCAGCAGGGTGGGGTCAATGGTGCTGACCTGACTGCTCTTTATTTGGATACGGTTCCGGTGGAAGGGACCACCGAGGTTGAGCTTGGCCAGCTTCGTTCCATACCAGGAGCCCACAATTATACGGCTCGAAAAGCCTGCAAATTCGATGGCCAGATCCAAAGCCTCCGGCGCTCCGCTAATCTCAAAGATAAGATCTGCCCCGTTGGGGCTTCCGGCCAAGCCTGTCACCATCTCTCGGATGGCCGGAGCCTGCTCCAGCCCAAAACTAAAGTTGGCGCCCATTTGTAGCGAGAGGTTCCTGCGGGAGGATAGCGAATCCACTGTGATCAGGCCGGTCAGCGGGAATTGGCTGAGGAGCGACGTCGTAAGCAAGCCCACCACGCCTTGACCAAATACGATCACTCGTTCACCCAGTAACGGCTTCCCGTCAAGAAGGAAGTTGACAGCCGTCTCCATAGTGGGGAGGAGAACCGCATCCTCGAGATCGAGTTCCTCCGGAAGGAGAATGAGGTTTTTAGGATCGGACCAGTAACGGCTCTCGTGGGGCTGGAATGCGAAAACCTTTTTGCCGACGAGCGATTTTAAATTGCCAGGGCCCTCCACCACACGGCCCACGGATTGGTAGCCGTATTTCAAGGGGTAGGTGTTGCTTTGTTGCAGCGATTCAATGGTGGCATCGGTGGCCATCCAGTCGGGAATCTGTCCACGATAAAAGAGCAATTCAGTGCCGGCGCTGATGGCGGTCGTTTCGACCTCCACCAACACCTGGCCTGGCTCTCCGGAGGGAATTGACTCCTCACGCACATTGACTTGCCCCGGCCCTTCAAAGTAGAGGGATCTGCGCTTCATGGTCTACTGCCTCCGTGAACCGGTCATTGTAGATGTCATGGCCGGCTATAAACAGATCCAATGGAGCCCATTTGAGTGCACTTGCCCCAAGGATCCTTGCTCGTTCACCAAAAACATGGGCAAAAATGTTGACAAGCGTGCGAAACTGGTCTAGTGTGTATAAGTTGTACCGGTATAGTGTGGTACACAAGTGTTCCTCAGGATGTCGTCGGAGACCCGATGAGCCTGAACTCCACCCCAGCAATACTCCATAATCGTAATGGGCTTTGGCAGTCACTCCGACGCCATTGTACCTAGAAGCTTCTTCCCGAGATGCATGTGCATCTCGCTTTTTATTTCACGGACGTGCCAGGGCTCAAGCTGAGTCCAAAGGAGTCTCGAGGTAGATGCAGATGACCAAAGAGGGGAAAAGCCCTTCAAACTCGCAGCCCATCCATGAGGCGACCATCTTGGTGCGGCACGAAGAGGGGCTCCACGCTCGACCGGCGGCGCTCTTTGTGAAAACTGCCATGGGTTTCGACAGCGATATAGAAGTTCAGCGGCAGGACCGAGTGGCGAATGCAAAATCTTTGATCAGTTTGCTTTCGCTGGCGGTGATGCAGAACCACGGGGTCAAGGTCCGCGC
>JBKHKF010000091.1:0-8509 GCA_046537745.1 Anaerolineales bacterium
GTGTGGGTGTCTCGGCTGTCAACGCGCTGTCGGAATGGTGCGAGGTCGAGGTCAAGCGCGAAGGCAAGATTCACATGCAGCGCTACGAGCGCGGCATTCCCAAGGGCCCGGTGGAGGTGGTTGGCGAGGTTCCGAAGAAGGAAACCGGCACCCGCACCACCTTCAAGTACGACGAAGAGATTTTCACCGGGGATTTTGATTACAATTTCTCGACCCTGGTGACGCGTTTCCGTGAAATGGCATTCGTGACCCGCGCCACCACAATCCATCTGCAGGATGAGCGCAAAGACCGGGAAATGACCTTCTATTTCGATGGCGGCATCACCTCCTTCGTGCGCTATCTCAACCGCCATCGGAATGTAATTCACCCGATCTACTACATCGAGAAGGAGCTTGAAGGAACCGGCATCGAAGTCGCTCTGCAGTACACGGATTCCTACGCCGAGTCGGTCTATTCCTTCGCCAACACCATCAACACCGTGGACGGCGGCACCCACCTGACGGGACTGAGGGCTGCCGTCACCCGGACCATCAACGATTACGCTCGCAAGGCCGGGCTGCTCAAGGATTCGGATCCCAACTTCACCGGCGATGACACCCGTGAGGGTCTGACCGCCATCGTCAGCGTGAAGCACCACGACCCGCAGTTCGAGAGCCAGACCAAGGTCAAGCTGATGAACCCCGAGGTGCAGACCCAGGTGCAGCAGGTGCTCAACGAAGGCCTGGCTGCCTTCCTGGAGGAGAACCCGCGCGCCGGCAAAGCCATTGTGCAGAAATGCCTGACCTCGATGCGCGCCCGGGCGGCGGCACGCAAGGCGCGCGATCTGGTGATCCGGAAGAGCGCGCTGGAAAGCCTGACGCTGCCGGGGAAGCTGGCGGATTGCTCGGAGCGCGACGCCAACCGCGCCGAGCTGTACATCGTCGAGGGTGACTCGGCGGGGGGCTCGGCCAAACAGGGCCGCGACCGGCATTTCCAGGCTATCCTGCCGCTGCGAGGCAAGATCCTGAATACCGAGCGCGCTCGGCTGGATCGCATTCTCTCCAACAATGAGGTAAAAGCGCTTATTTCCGCATTGGGCACCGGCATCGGTGAGACCTTTGATTTGGAGAATCTCCGCTACGGACGAGTCATCATCATGACGGACGCGGACGTGGATGGGAGCCATATCCGCACGCTGCTGCTGACCTTCTTCTTCCGCTACATGGCGGAGCTGATTGAGAACGGCCATCTGTTCATCGCCCAGCCGCCCCTTTACCGCATCACCCACAAGCGGTCCATCCACTACGCCTACACCGAGGCGGAGCGGCAGAAGATGGTCAAGGATTTGGTGGGGAAGAACGAGGACAAACTCGCCATTTCCCGCTATAAGGGGCTCGGCGAAATGAACCCTGAGCAGTTGTGGGATACCACGATGGATCCGGAGAACCGGACTCTGCTCCAGGTCACCATCGAGGACGCAGCCGCAGCCGACCGGACCTTTGACATGCTGATGGGTTCCTCGGTCCCGCCACGACGTCGGTTCATTCAGACTCATGCCCACGAGGTGCGCAACCTGGACGTATAAGCCGGGCCGACACAAAAAAGAGGCTCCCTTCGGGGAGCCTTTTCAATTTACCTGCGTGTGCTTTGTAGACGATCTGGTCAGGCTTCGATGTATTCGATGTCATCGTCATCGAGCAGGGGCAGGGCCAAAATCAACCCCGCCAGGGTCTTTGCATCCTGAAGCTGCTCGGTGGCGATCAGGTCATAGATCTCATCGATGCTGAAGGCTTCGGCTTCGATAATCTCGTTGTCATCCCCCTCGAGCCGGGCGGGCCGAAGATCCCGGGCGAGATAAAGGAGTGTCTCCTCGGTGGAGTAGCCGGGGGCGAGGTAGAAACTGCCGAGATAGTCCAGCTCCCCAGGCGCCATCCCGATTTCCTCCTGGCATTCTCGCAATGCGCAAGCTTCCGGGTCTTCATCCTTTTCCAGCGTACCGGCGGGAAACTCAAGCAGCGAGCCGCCGGCTGGATGGCGGTACTGCCGGATGAGCCAAATCAAACCGTCGTCATCCACCGGGATGATGGTGACGGATCCGGGGTGCTCCACGATGTCGTAGGCCACCTGTCGGCCGTCCTCAAATCGCAGCTGGTCGGTCCGGACGTTGAACACCTTGCCCTGGTAAATCTGGGCTTGATTAGTGATCTTCGGTTTCATGCTGGCCTCCAAAGGAAAAGGGGACGGTGCAGGCACCGTCCCCGACTTCTCATTTTTATCCGGACCACGCTTACGGGATCTCAAGCACGGTGCCGGCGGAGAGATTATAGGGTTCCGTCAATCCATTTGCCTCGGCGATGGCAATAGGTCGGACGTCGCCGAAGCGGCAGGCGACGGCGTAAATGGTTTCGCCGGATTGAACGGTATAGGTCGTCGGGTGTTCACGCAGCGCACGAGGCGGGGGGAACCCGCCGGTATCCTGGGGAATAGTCAGGGTCATCCCGGGCGAGATTGAGGAAGAGCGATCCAGCCCGTTCACGCTCAGGAGCTGGGTGGGGTCGATATCGAAGCGGCGGGCGATGCAGTATGGATGTTCGCCATCCTCGAGCGTGTAGGTCGAAGGTATGCCAACGGTCGCGGTGGCAGCAGGTGCTTCCGTCGGAGCTTCCGTCGCCTCGCTGGCAGAGGTGGGCTCAGGCGTTGCCGTCGCTTCATTTTCCCCCTCACCCTCGCCGGTGTTTGCTTGAGCTGTTTGCGTCAACAGCTCGGATCGGACAGCCTCCATGGTCTGTTGCTGAGCCGTCAGGCCGCTTGGGGTGCCCTCAGCGCCGTCTGTAGCAGGCGGCGGCGTCGAGGCCGACCGGGTGCAGGCTCCCATGATGACAGCCAGGCCAATGGCAACGGCGATGACTGCTCGTGATACGCGCGGTTTCCCCATGTGCTCCTCCTAACAAGTTTGGTTGAAAGTACACCCAAATCGACCCTCAGCCGCGCATTGTAGCATAGGCGCTATGGGGCGACAAGCGGCCGAATTGCCGCAGGATGTGTCGTCTAATTGCAGCGGGGAAGAAAAAGGAGTAGGCTCACCTGGGCAATCGACAAATCACCAAAAGTGAGCCTACTATGACCATCGTCGCACTTGTACAGCAACACTGTGAAACGACAGTCAAGCTGAGTATACACCCGGCAGGCCTGCCTATGGAAGAATTGGAAGCGCAAATTGCGGAGGCGTTGCAGCAGGCTGGCAAAGAGCTTCTGCAGCAAGCCTGCCAGCAGATGGAAGAGCAGATAATGGAGGCGGACCCTGGCTTGCGCCGAAATTCCACTCCTTCCCTGGCGCCCTAATCGCCCAACTCCTTCCAATCCAGCCCTTTCACCACACTTCCATGCGCACTCTGGGCTTTGGTGTGAGCCCGGTGCCTGTTGGGGTCCGATCCAGGGGGGTGCTGCCTTCTCACTGGCGGTGTCCGGACGGAGCCGGCCCAGTTGTTCCCCTCGTCTGCGCTCGGGACGATGAGTCGCAGTCACCCGGACGAGGCGTTGGCTGGCTGTTGAATTGAACCAGGTGCCGGGGCGGCCCCTCTCGAGTCTCTCGTCAGGTAGGTTTGCTCAGGTCAGCCTCCCAAGCTTTCAGGCTGCAGAATGCATGACGATGGTTTTCTCTTGTTGCTCTTTCGATTAGTAGAACGGGTCGTATTTCTCGCCCGTCTTCCAGAGCCGATGCATGAGAACTGCGAGCTTTCTGGCCACAGCGACCACTGCTCTCTTTTTGGGGTATTTGCCTCCCCGTTCGACAAGCTTGAGTCCCCAGCGGCGCAGGTCGCAGTCGGGGCTAAAGGGACCGAGGACGTAGTGTGCGGCGTTGACGAGCAGCTGCCGGAGATAAGCGTTGCCCGTCTTGGTGATCCTCAGCTGCGGATCCTTATCACCCGACTGATCACGCTTGGGGACGAGCCCCAGAGCCGGTCCGACCGGGCGGCTCTTCCTGAAGCGGCGGGGATCTTCCAGGGTCAGGATGAAGGTGAGGGCGGTGAGCGGTCCGACGCCGCTGATCTGGGTGAGCAGCTTGGTTTCGGGATAGCGTATTTCACAGAGCTTTTCGATCTTGCGATCGTGATGCTTGATCTACTCGGTGAGCAAGCCAACCGTGTCGGCGATGGGCAGCAGGGCCGGGGCAAGCGCCTCAGGGTCGACCTCCCGGGACTTGTGGTGGAAGCTGGCGGCCGAGCAGGAGGGCAAGCGGGTGCCAGCTGCTTCACCTGCACTGCGCGCAGGCGCAAGTGTCGCGGAGCCGCGGGCGCGGTTGATCAGCAGGGTGCGAGAGCGGACCAGCGCGTCGCGCGAGCGGATGATGGCCAGATCGGCCTGAGCCTGTGGGGATCGGTGATGGATGGGGGAGAGCAGTTTTGGGTCGAGGCGGGCCAGCCGGGCCAAGGTTTCTGCATCGGCGCGGTCGCTTTTGCGGGGGTTGTCGTCAATGGCTTTCAGCTTGCGAGCATTGGCGACCAGGACTTCATGGTTCTGCTGCTCGATTAATTGACTAGTCCAACGGGAATGGGTGCCGACTTCCATGGCGACGCGGGAAGGGGGCAGGCTGGAGAACTTGTGCCGGCAGTTTGGGTGGTTCGCAGGCGAGTTTCTTCGATCAGTTCACCCTCCTTGTCGACGATCGAGAGGTAGGAAAACTTGTCCCCGAGATCCAGGCCAACGAAAACCGTGCTATTCTTGGACATAGGTCGGTCCTTTCTTCCCTTGCACCTTAGAGTGCGCGAATCTTTGGCTCATCTTACAAAGGTGAAGCCCGCGATCAAGGAAGGGCCGGCCTTCTCATTCCATTCTCGCTGATCCGGACCTCGCCAGGGAGGCGGGGTGCTCCGAAATGATCCTCGACAAGGTCGCTGAGATGTTTTGAAAGTGCAACTGGAAGTCCTCCTCGGTGAGCAGCGACCAACCTGGAGGTGGCTCGGCCGCGCACTGCGCGCGCAGCCCAGGTTAAGACCGATAGAACTCTGTACTGTCCTCCTTCTCAGCGGTGAATCCAATGTGCTTCTTGATGAACTAGGTCCCTTGAGGTCGTGGCGGGTGAAGATTCTCAACGGGCCGCCAACATCGTCCACGGTTTGTTATCATGAATCTTAGATGGGCACGTATCCGGAGAGCGCAGAATCGGTTGACCTCGTGCTGCGGGGCCAGCCGCGACGCCAGGAGGACTTTCAGTCGAAATGTCAGGCTCATCGAACAGCCTCGGGGAATACGAAGACAAGCGCGATTTCCGAGCAACCTCTGAGCCGGGCGCCGGGGATGACGAGCTGGACTGGGCCGGCGACCGCCCAATCTTCGTGATTCAGAAACATGATGCCTCCAATCTTCACTATGACTTTCGAATGGAGGTCGACGGCGTGCTTAAATCCTGGGCGGTTCCCAAAGGGCCCTCCACCGATCCCAGCGAGAAGCGGCTGGCGTTGCCGACCGAAGATCATCCGCTGGGCTACGCGGACTTCGAAGGGGTCATTCCCGAGGATCAGTACGGTGGCGGAACGGTGATGGTATGGGACCGAGGCAACTACCGAAACCTGAAGGACGATGAGGACAATTCGGCGTCTGTAATCGACCAGCTGGAGGACGGCCACGTGACAATCTGGCTGGAGGGTCAGAAGATCTCCGGCGGCTATGCACTCATCCGGACCGATCGCGGCAAGGATGAACGCTGGCTGCTGATTAAGATGGACGACGAGGCAGCGGACGCCCGGCGTAATCCCACTTCCACGGAGTCGAATTCGGTCAAATCCGGTCGAACGATTGAGGAAATCCGAAACGAAACAGAGAATTCCGATGGATGATTTCATGAAGGAACTTGACCGGCAAGAACGGGAGAAAGCATCGCAAGAGTCTTTCCCTTCGTGGATGGACCCCATGCTCGCCAAACTCACCGATGATCATTTCTCGGATGACGACTGGATTTACGAGCGCAAGCTCGATGGTCAAAGGGCGCTTGCGTTTCTCGATCCCGATGGCGGCATTCGCCTACTTTCCCGCAACCAGAATCAGCTCAACGACAGCTACCCGGAAATAGAAGAGGCGCTCCCCGACCGGGCCCCGGGAGGCTGTGTCTTTGATGGTGAACTCGTCGCCTTCGATGAGAAGGGGATCAGCGACTTTCAGAGACTGCAGCCGCGCATGCAGTCTTCGAGCCGGAAAGAGGCGCGGGAAAGCTACGTCAAGGTGTACTATTACCTCTTCGACTGTTTGTACATCGATGGCCACGACATCAGTGCCTGCGCGCTTTCCAGCCGCAAGCGGCTGCTGAAAGCGGCGCTTGACTGGGACGATCCGATCCGCTGGGTCCAGTACCGCCGCGGTGAGGGGCTCGATTACTATCGGCAGGCCTGCGAGAAAGGCTGGGAGGGCGTGATCGCCAAGCGCCATGACGCTCCCTACGTGCATAGCCGTTCAAACAACTGGCTCAAGTTCAAATGCGGGAAAGGGCAGGAGTTCGTCATCGGCGGCTTCACCGAACCACAGGGCGAGCGGCCCGGCTTTGGCGCGCTGCTGCTGGGCTTCTATCGTGACGGCGATTTTGTCTTCGCCGGAAAGGTCGGAACAGGATTCGACGACGCGACTCTGAAGGATCTGCGCGGGCGCCTGGATTCGATAAAACGCGAGACCTCCCCGTTTGACGTCGGTTCGGCGGACGGCGGCGGCGTCCACTTCGTGACGCCCAAATTCGTTTGCGAGGTTGGCTTCAGCGAGTGGACCCAAGACGAAAAACTGCGACATCCGCGCTTCAAGGGGCTGCGGCGGGACAAGGACGCGCGAGATGTGCATCGGGAGGCCATCAGTCAACAGGCGGATCTATAGGGAGGACGGTGAGGAGCAGACGGTGAGAGTCGGACAGCGCCAAATCGATGTTTCAAACCGTGACAAGGTATTCTTCCCGGATGCGGGGCTGACGAAAGCTGACCTGATCGATTACTACGGAAAGGTCGCCGATACGATGCTGACGCATTTGAAACGCTACGGCGTGAGCATGCACCGCTGGCCCGATGGGATTGAAGGGGAGGACTTCTACAACAAGGACGCCCCGGATTACTTCCCGGACTGGATTAAGACTTTCAATTTCCCCAAACGCGAGGGCGGCAGCTTCAATGCCCCAGTCGTTGACAGCAAGGCGGCCTTGATATACCTCGCCGACAAGGCCGTCATTACCTTTCATACTTACCTCTCTCGCCCCAACAGCCTCGAGCAACCGGACAAAATGATCTACGATCTCGATCCGCCGGAAGATGCGGGGGACTACGGGTCGGTGCGCCAAGCAGCGCTGGACATGCGTGGCGTGCTTGCTGAGCTTGACCTGAAATGCTGGGTGCAGACGACCGGCTCTAAGGGATTCCACGTCATTGTCCCGCTGGATGGAAGCGAGTCGTTCGATGATGTCCGCGGCTTTGCGCGCAGCGTAGCGCGGGTTCTTGTCCGGCGGCACAGCGATCGTTACACTATCGAGCAGCGCAAGAAGAAACGCCAGGGAAAGATCTTTTTAGACATGCTGCGCAACGCGTACGGAGCGACCTCGGTCGCGCCATACTCGGTGCGTGCGCTTCCCAGCGCGCCGGTAGCCACACCGGTAACGTGGCAGGAGGTCGAGGGAGGGGTTTCGCCGCGCGCCTGGACCATGGAGAACATCCCGCGCCGGCTGGGGCAGACGGACGACCCATGGTCGGGAATGATACGCCACGCGGTCTCTCTTGGTGGTCGCAGGGACCAGCTGGAGAAGCTACTGGAGCAGGAAGAGCCGGCCGAGGAGGAGAAGGACTAAGACGAACGCGCTCGGAGATGATCCTCAGACGCCGGTCGGCGCGCCGACCGGCCGGGCCAGGCGCCGGTTGATTTCTTGCTAAGGGAGACGTCCTGCGAAGGGCCCTGGACGAGCGCTGTCGAAGCCAGTGTCGCTCGACAAACTCGGCCTCCGACGCTGCTGTGTTAGGCCGGCTGGGTCCAATTCAAGCGAGATGGGCGTGCGGCGGCGATCAGCCTGCACGCTTTGCCGCCAAAACGGCGGGACATTGGCGCAGCGCTCTCGGCTGTGCCTGCTGCTAAGCCCGCCAGCGTTATGCACCCATGATTACTTGCTGATACTCAGATCGCCATATGACCGTTCCCCAGACCGTTGAGTATAGGGCGCTTCATCGCAGAGCAGCGCGACTGCGAATTGCCGCACAAATAATCTACCTTTGTAAGTATACGTTGCCTCATCGAGAATCTAACCGAGCAGGTGCGGATCCGAAGGGCTCGGAGGGTGATCGATGACCAGGCAAGCCATGCTCGAACTTCTCGCAGCGCTGCGCCCTCGCTACATGCAGGCCAGCAAGAAGGAGAAAGGCCGCATTCTGGACCAGTTCTGTGTTGCAAGCCCGTACAACCGAAAGTAAGCCATCGATCTGATGCGGCACGGCCCTCCGAAGCCGAAGAAGAGCAGGCGGGAGCGACGCCGGCGCTATAGGCAGGATGTCATAGCTGCCCCCGCCCAGGTATGGG
>JBKHKF010000092.1:0-8502 GCA_046537745.1 Anaerolineales bacterium
ATGGGGTGCAGTCCAACCAACATATCCCTTGTATCAGCATCTTCTTCCAGGTCGGCGATAAGCGGTGTGTGAATGAAGGCGGGGCAAACAGCGTTGACGCGGACGCCTTGGTCAGCGTATTCCAGCGCGGCCGATTTTGTCAGACCGAGCAGACCATGTTTGGCCGCCACATAGGCCGGCGCCTCTTGAAATCCCACTTGCCCCAGGATTGAGGCCAGATTGACGATAGCGCCGCCGTCGGACTCGAGCATAGCCGCCAGCTCATATTTCAGCGAATAAAAAACGCCGGTTAGGTTGATTTGAATAACCTTTTCCCAATCCTCGACGCGATACTCGGCCGTCGGCGCGCTGGCTCCGCCGATGCCGGCATTGTTGCATGCATAGTCCAACCGGCCGAAGGCGTCCAAGCCGGCCTGAACCATTTGCTCTACTTGCGAGGCATCGCCTACGTTGGCATGGGTGTAGATCGCCTCGCCATCCTTGTTGAGGTCATCAGTCAGCTCTCGGCCCGCCTTGTCGTCGACGTCCGATACGATCACGCTGGCTCCTGTACGGGCAAAGGCCCGGGCCGTAGCTGCGCCGATCCCGGAAGCACCACCGGTCACTAATGCCACTTTATCCTTCATTTGTGTTGCCATTCAGCACCCTCCAGATTCTCCCTTGTTAAATTAAGTGTAGGAAACTTTCGGGGGCCTGCTTGCATCTTTGCAGTTAACTTTTTGTTCCCGATCAATCGTGAGGCGCGTATAATCACGCTGTGAGTAGACTGCTGATCGTTGAAGACGACGATACCGTTCGTGAAACCCTGGCCTTGAATCTGCGCGCGGAGGGCTACGAGGTGGACACGGCTGCCGACGGCGAGGAGGGGCTGGCAATGGCGCGCGCCAGCGATCATGATCTGCTGGTGCTGGACGTGATGCTGCCCAGGTTGGACGGCCTGACCCTGTGCCGGGTGATCCGCAAGGAGAGCGATGTCCCCATCATCCTGCTGACAGCCCGAGGCACCGAGACCGACAAGATCGTCGGCCTGGAGACGGGCGCTGACGATTACGTCGTCAAGCCCTTTTCGCTCGGCGAACTGCTGGCACGGGTCCGGGCGGCCTTGCGCCGGGGCCGGGCCTCCAAGCCGGCCGAAACCGAACTGCAATCGGGCGACCTCAAGCTGGACCTGGTGTCCCGCAAAGTCTTCCACAAGGATGATGAGCTTCAGTTGGCGCCGCGCGAATTCGATCTGTTGGCCATGCTGATGCGAAATAAAGGCGCGGTTCTGAGCCGTGACCTGCTGCTGGCTGGCGTGTGGGGCGATAATTTTGTGGGCGACGCCCGGACGGTGGACGTGCACATACGATGGCTCCGTGAGAAGATCGAATCGGACCCCTCCGAACCGGATTTCATCTCGACTGTGCGGGGAGTCGGCTATCGATTTGAGGGTGACTGACCGATGATCGAGTGGATTTTGCCCGCGCTGCTTGCAGCGGCGTTGTTGACAGTGTTTCTTCTCTGGCAGCGAGAAGCCGGGCATCTTCGGCGCGAAGCCCGGGTCCGGAGACAAAACGAGCGCGAGCTGCGGCAGCAACTGGAGCAGGTTCGTCTCGAGCTGGACCGATGGCACGCAGGGCTGGCTGCTTCGGCGGATCCTATGCTGGTCGCCAATCGGGAGTTGGAGGTTCTGCTGGCCAACGAAGCTGCCCAACGTGCCTTTGGCGAGCTTACACCAGGGGAGTCGCTCATTCGCTACGTCAGGAGTCTGGACCTGGAGCAGTTGGCCGAACATGCTCTCGACGAAACCTCTGAGGGTGATGGGGTCGAACAGGTTGTTGAAATTGAAAATCTGCCCTACTTAGCCCACGTGCGAGCGGTGGAGGGTGGATTGGGAATTGTGTTAACGGACGTAGCGGAAGTGCAGCGGCTGACCCGGGCTCGCCAGGACATGGTGGCCAATCTCTCCCATGAGCTGCGCACCCCCCTCACCTCCCTGCGGCTGCTGGCGGATACGTTGCAAACGACGACGGGCCGGGATCCAGAAGTGGCCGGCGACGTCGCCGGGAAAATCTCCCGCGAGGTCGATCTGCTGCAGCAGATGTTCCAGGAAATGCTTGATCTGTCGGCGATTGAATCGGGCCGCCAGGTGGTCCGCCTGGTGGCTACCGAGGTAAAGGATATCGTGGCGGACACCCTGGAACAGCTGGCCGATCAGGCCGACTCTCGCAATTTGACCTTTGAGGTGAACATCCCCGATGGCGTACGGGTGTTGGCCGACCGTGAGCAGGCGCGCAGAGCCCTGGGTAACGTGATGCACAATGCCATTAAGTTCGCTGAGGATGATGGAGTCGTCGAATTGAAGGTGGCCGCCGTGGATGACCAGGTGGTCCTATCTGTGGTAGACCAGGGGCCTGGCTTATCGCCCGAGGACTTGGATCGAATTTTCGAGCGATTTTACCGGGGCGACCGGGCCCGCGGCACGCCGGGGACTGGCCTTGGCCTGGCCATCGCCCGGCATATTATGGGCGCCCACGGCGGCCGCATCTGGGCCGAAAACCGGCAGCCACCTGCCAGCGGTGCCATCTTTCACCTGGCGTTTCAACGTCCCTGACCCCCGCTCTTTGAATCAAATTAATCCAGATCTGCCCGGCATCTTGAGTCTTAAGCAGCCTTAACCTGGCCTTGATAGAGGCTTAAGGCTGGACCCTTATTCTTCGGTCACTATGGATTTAACACAAGAGCAACAATGGCCAACAATCGAACTCGCGGCTCCATTAGCGCCAACACTGGGTCAGCAGCAGAACGCCGCAGCCCTGCAGGCCTTCGGCGCCACCGCTCTGGGTGCGTTTCAAGTTCACCCCGACCGGCTTTCGCATGAAATGGTTTTGACGGCGGCAGAGGGCCGGCGCGATTTCTTCCGACCAATAAGTGGTGACGACGGCCTTAGGGAGCTGGACCGTACCGGGTGTCCGTATTGCCGCCGCCGGACCTACCTGGTGCGGGTCCAGCCCCTGGGCAACTTATTGTCCATAGATGGCCGTTGCACCACTTGTGGAACGAAGGGAAGGCAGTTAACGGAGCGGTAAGGATGCGGTAGCAAACTCACATTTCTCGGAAAGCGCGTTGACCTCATCCAGATGAGTTCTCCAGCTCTCACCGATCTCCTCCTCTCATGGCGAGCACCTGCCCCTTCACCGGGGCAGGTGTTCTTGTTAAGAAGGCTTAATCGAACCTTGACAACGGGTTAAGTCAGAGCTCTTAGTCTAATCATGGCGGCTGGACAACTGCTTTTTCCCAAGGAGGAAAAGAAGCGATATGAACGTGTTACGCCGTACGATTGTGCCGGTGCTGATCATCGGCTCCGTGATCCTGGCGGCCTGCGGCGGTGGCGGTGCGGTTGCCACCGAGTCCGGAGAGGTCGTCGAGGTCACCGCTGTTCCCACGGAAGCGCCTTCCGATGAAGGGTCGATGGATGAGGGCTCAGTGAGTTTGCCCGAGGTCAATCCGCTCGAGGTCGAAGGCGACATTATCACCGCCGGCAGCTCGACGGTCTTCCCGCTGTCCGAGCGGATGGCCGAGCGCTTCCAGGATGAGGGTTATTCTGGCAATGTGACGGTCGACAGCATTGGCTCTGGCGCTGGCTTTGAGCGTTTCTGCGTGGCCGGCGAGTCTGATATCTCCAATGCGAGCCGTGCGATCAAAGACAGTGAAGTGGAATCCTGTCGTGAAATCGGTCGTGAACCGATCGAGTTCCGGGTGGGCACCGACGCGCTGGCCGTCACGGTGAGCGCTGAGAACGAGTTTGTCGACAACGTCACGCTGCAAGAGCTGGCCCTGATCTTTGGCGAGGCCGAGACCTGGGCGGACGTTCGCTCCGACTGGCCCGAGGAGCCGATCCAGCGCTTCATCCCGGGCACCGACAGCGGCACCTTCGACTTCTTCGTCGAGGAGATCTTTGACGAGAACGAGGAGCCGATCCTGGCGGCTGACAACACTCAGCTGAGCGAGGACGACAACGTGCTGGTGCAGGGCATCCTGGGCAGCCCCTACGCAGCGGGCTTCTTCGGTTATGCCTACTATCAGGAGAACGCGGACGCGCTCAATATCCTGTCGATCGAGGGCGTGGAGGCGACGGCTGAAAACGTCGATGCCGGCGACTATCCGCTGGCCCGACCGCTGTTCATCTACTCCGATGGGTCCATCATGCAGGAGAAACCGCAGGTGGGTGCTTTCATCAACTTCTACCTGACCCACGTCAATGAAGAAGTTGTGGACGTCGGTTACTTCCCGGCCAGCGACGCCGCGCTCGAACAGGCGAAACAGGCCTGGTTGGAGGCAGCTGGTAACTAGGGTTAACTAGCGAGAATTTGAACTTGAGATAGCATAGGGAGGGACTGGCTCTCTCCCTATGCTCATCTCCGGGGAGAGCCCGTATGGAAACTCAATTAAGTGCTGACGGGGCACAATCTTTTGAGAGGGTGAACGTGGATTCAAGCACCATCGATCTAACACGTCGCTCGCGCCCGCTTGAAACCTTCATACAAGGCTTTTTATTCTTTTGCGGCGTAATTTCAATCCTGACCACCATCGGCATTGTGACCGTCCTTGGGCGTGAATCACTCAGCTTTTTTACCCGTCGCGCCTGGGAGCGGACCAACAAGACCATCGTCCAAAATGTTAGCGAGTTTCAAGGTGAGTTCACCGTCTCCGAGTCGGGCGGGGATATTGAGGTCGGCGACACTATCCGGCTCAATAAAGAAATCATGACGGTGCTGGACATTGAAGGGCAGCGCGTTTCGGTAGAGCGCGGCATTGAAGATACCCAGGCTGTGGTCCACAACCAAGGCACGGAGATCTTCGCTGGTGACCGCGTATCACTGGTTGAATTCTTTACCGGCACCAAATGGAATCCACAAATACAACAGTTTGGCATCTGGGCGCTGCTCAACTCGACGCTGATGACCACCACCATCGCCATGCTGGTGGCGCTTCCACTGGGATTAAGCGTGGCGATCTACCTCAGCGAATACGCCACCCAACGCATGCGCTCCATCATTAAGCCGGTGCTGGAGGTCCTTTCCGGCATCCCCACGGTGGTTTACGGCTACTTTGCATTGACCTTTATGACGCCCTTGCTGCGCACTATTTTCGGTCAAAATGTGGTTGAAATTTACAACACGGCCTCGGCGGGTATCGTCATGGGTATTTTGATCCTGCCGCTGGTCAGCTCGATGAGCGAAGACGCGCTGCACGCGGTCCCCCAATCGCTGCGCCAGGCGGCCTATGGTTTAGGCGCCACCAAATTGGAGACGGCGGTTCGGGTGGTAGTGCCGGCGGCATTTTCGGGCATCACTGCCGCCTTCATCGTGGCCGTATCACGGGCAATTGGCGAGACCATGATCGTCGCCATCGCCGCCGGTGCTGGGCCTTCATTCACCTTTAATCCATTTGAAGCCGCCGAGACCATGACCGGACATATCGTGCGCATCAGCGGCGGGGACCTGAGCTACGACTCGATTGATTACAACAGCATCTTCGCCATCGGCCTGTTGTTGTTCGTGATGACGCTCAGCCTGAACATCATCTCCCAGCGGGTGGTGCGGCGCTTCCGGGAGGTCTACGAATGAACGAGTCGAAAGGGGAACAGGTGTACCAAGTCCAACTGGATCGACGTTATCGGCTTGGCTTCTTTTGGCGCATCATCTTCCAGATATCCACGATCGTTGGCATCATCGCATTGATGGCCCTGCTCTATAACATCGTCGACAGCGCTTTCGGCTATGTCGCGGTCGAGAACACCATTCAACCCGAGGCATTGGCCGTCAATGGTGTGCCGCTGGAAGACCAATCCAAGGCACAGTTGGTCGCTGTGCTCAAAGCCAATATTTCCGAAGGGCTATTCCGCCGCTTTGAGAATGATATGCCCTTTGATCAGCGCACAAAAGCCGATGTACTCAACCTCATTGAGGAGAGGGTTATCGAGCTCAAGGTTGTGGAAACCTGGAGCCTGACGGATTCACTGCTGCGTCCAGCGGAGGTCAGGGCCGAAGCGGCCAGTGAATATCCCAACGCGCGCCTCCAGTTTTCCTCCTGGCTCGACCCAGAATTTATCAGCACGCCGCAGTCGGGCGACGCCCAGCGGGCCGGCGTGCGCACCGCCATTCTGGGGTCCTTGTGGGTCATCGCCATCACCATTGCCTTCGCCTTCCCCATCGGCGTTGGCGCTGCCATTTATCTCGAAGAGTACGCCCGGGATAATTGGATCAACCGCGTCATCCAGACCAATATCAACAACCTGGCCGGCGTGCCCTCCATCATTTACGGCATCCTGGGGCTGGCCATCCTGGTGCGAGCGCTTGAACCGCTGACCAGCGGCGCGCTGTTCGGACTGACTGATCCGACCACGGCCAACGGGCGAACCATACTGTCGGCCGGCATGACGTTGGGGTTGTTAATCCTGCCTTTGATCATCATCAACGCCCAGGAGGCAATCAGGGCCGTGCCCAGCTCGCTCAGGCAGGCCAGTTACGGCTTGGGCGCCAGTAAGTGGGAGACGATTTGGCACCACGTGCTACCCAACGCGCTGCCCGGAATTCTGACCGGAGCTATCCTGGCCATTTCTCGAGCCATCGGCGAGACGGCACCGCTGGTGGTCGTTGGGGCCTCGACCTTCATCACCGTCGATCCCAGCGGCCCCTTTTCCAAATTCACCACGCTGCCGATCCAGATCTACCAGTGGACCGCCCGCCCCCAGGACGTGTTCCGGAATCTGGCAGCGGCCGCTATTCTGGTGCTGCTGGTGCTGCTGCTGACACTCAACGCCAGCGCGGTCCTGCTGCGCAATCGTTACGGTAGGAGACTCACATAATGACCATGTCATCCGAAGGGATGAAAGCCACTTCATCAGATCTCGGCGTAATCGGGAAGTACGCGTTGGCCATGGAACATCTGCACGTGTACTACGGTGACTTCCTGGCTATTAAGGACATCAATCTTCAGGTCGAGCGCAAAATGATCACGGCCATCATCGGCCCTTCTGGCTGTGGCAAATCGACGCTCCTCCGTGCGCTTAACCGGATGAACGAGCTGATTGGGGACGTCCGCACCGAGGGGAAAGTTTACTTTGGAGGCAACAACATCTACGAGCCGCACATCGATCCCGTCGAGGTGCGACGCCGAGTGGGCATGGTGTTCCAAAAACCCAACCCGTTTCCCAAGAGCATCTACGACAACGTCGCCTGGGGTGCGCGCGTCAACGGCTACCAGGGGGACATGGATGAATTGGTGGAAACCACATTGAAATCTGCCGCACTGTGGGACGAGGTTAAAGACAAGCTAGATCAGAGCGGCCTCTCACTTTCGGGCGGGCAGCAGCAGCGTCTGTGCATCGCCCGAGCCATCGCCATCCGCCCGGATGTGATCCTGATGGATGAGCCCTGTTCGGCACTCGACCCTATCGCAACCCTGCGCATTGAGGACTTAATGCGCGAACTGGCTAACCAGTACACCATTGTCATCGTTACCCATAACATGCAGCAAGCAGCCCGCGTCTCGGATTACACGGCCATGATGATGCTGGACGATAAGGATCGGGCTGGCATGATGATTGAGTACGACGAAACCGACACCATCTTCACAAACCCGAGGGACAGACGCACAGAGGATTATGTGACGGGGAGGTTCGGCTAGCCAACGCGGCGGGGTTGGGTGTGGATGCCCATGGCAGTCGTTTCCGGTATCCACGGGGACATTACAGCGATAGAACCGGCTTTGAAGGATCTCCAGCAGCAATCCGTCGATCAGGTGCATTGCCCCGGTGATCGGGAAGGCATTCGATCCGAACACAATCGTGTCATCGAACTAATCGGAGCGACAGCATATTCACTTCTGCCAGGTGGAAATAGGGGAGAAGCCCACTTAACAGTTTCTTCAGGTTCAAATGGATGAGGATCAGGTGACGACAGGCGAAAAAACGGACCGCAACGCTGTCGAAGCAGCGGCTTCAGGCGCCAAGGAAACCGGGATGCATTTGGGATTCCCAACGAGGGGCGAGTACGTCCTCTCGGTTGCAGATCAAAGCGAAGAGGTTGGAGCGGAATGACACCACAATCGATGCGCACCGCGTTTGACAAAGAACTGGCCTCGATCCAGGACATGCTGCTGCGGATGGGCAGTCTGGTTGACCGTGCATTGCGGCGGGCGATGGATTCACTGGAAACTCTTGACGAAGGGAAAGCGCGTCAGGTGGTCGCCGATGATGAGGAGATTAACGATCTCCGTTTCGACATTGAGGATGCATGTCTGGCGATTATCGCACGGCAGCAGCCGGCGGCGGGCGATTTGCGCCGGATAGTCGCGGCCATGAGCATCGTGCTCGACCTGGAGCGCATTGGAGATTACGCCGCGGGGATTGGCAAGACCGTCATCCGTCTTAAAGAAGAGAAGGCCGTGCTTGATCCGCCGCCAGGTCTGCTTCGTATGTACGACCTGGCGCGCACCATGCTCAAGGATGTCCTGGAT
>JBKHKF010000093.1:0-8421 GCA_046537745.1 Anaerolineales bacterium
GCTAAGGATCCTGTTCATCGCAAATGGGACCTGGATCAATTGACTTTCGCCATGGTCTATGAGTACAGTGAGCGCTTTGTGATGCCGCTTTCCCATGATGAGGTGGTGCACGGCAAAGGTTCGATGCTGCAAAAAATGCCGGGAGATACTTGGCAAAAATTCGCCAACCTGCGGCTGCTGCTGACTTATCAGTTTACGAGGCCGGGCAAGAAGCTGCTCTTCATGGGGACCGAGCTGGCCCCGTGGCAGGAGTGGAATCATGATGTGAGCCTGGATTGGGATCTGCTGGCGGATCCAGCCCACGCCAGGTTTTCCCGATTCCTGACAGATCTAGGCCAGCTCTATCGCCGCCAGCCCGAACTGTGGGAGCAGGATCATGAATCCGCGGGCTTTCAATGGGTTGTTTCCGACGACCGCGAAAACAGCGTGGTCGCTTATCTGCGCAGGGCGGGGGATAAACACCTTGTGGTGCTTTTGAATCTGACGCCGGTGCCGCGGGAACCCTACCGCATCGGTGTGCCGGCAACTGGGAGCTATGAGGTGGTTTTCTCCAGCGATCGGGGAGAATATGGCGGCAGCGATTACGAGATTCTGGACAGGGTGGAGACGGAGCCGATCGAGTCCCACGGCCGTGCGCAGTCCATCGAACTTAAGGTGCCCGCGCTGGGAGCTTTGTTGCTGGCGAGTGTCTCCTGATTCAAGGCAATTTGAGGGGGTAGCAATCTTCTGCGATCCGTTAGACTCAAATGAAGCGCGCTCAGCGGCTGGCCCGCATTTGAGTCGCTTGTATTTCAAGTGGGACCGAATCGTTGACACATAGCCGGCGAGTCGTGATAGAACTCCACGGCTGCATGATCTCACTACGACCTTGAATACCAACTTGTCAAGATAAGAAGGAGTTAATGAATGACCGACAAATCCGGCGCGCGTGCTTCTGAGCAGCCAATGATCAAACCTGACGGAGAAAACCCGCGGATTGCATATTTCTCCATGGAGATTGGCCTCGAGTCGGATATCCACACCTACGCGGGTGGCCTGGGCGTGCTGGCAGGAGATATCCTGCGCTCGGCGGCGGATTTGGCCGTTCCCATGATCGGCGTGACGCTTGTCTATCGGCAGGGACATTTCAACCAGGAACTGGACCCGGCGGGTAACCAGCTCGAATCGCCACATCCCTGGTCCCCGGAGGAGAAGCTGGAGCCGCTGGCGGAGCGCGTCTCTGTTGAGATCGAGGGGCGTACGGTCCACCTTCGCACGTGGCTTTACCGGATTATCGGCGAAGGCGGTTTCGAGGTGCCGGTGCTGCTGCTGGACAGCCAGCTCCCGGAGAACACCGCGGGGGATCAGGCGCTGACCGATCAGCTTTATGGCGGTGATGCTCGCTACCGGCTGTGCCAGGAGGCGATCCTTGGGTTGGGCGGTGCGGCTCTATTGCGCGAGCTCGGATACAACGCCGATCTGCTCTATCACATGAACGAAGGACATTCTTCGCTGCTGACGCTGGCACTGCTCGAGGAAAAGGCAGGCGTGGTTGGACATGAGACGGTAAGCACCGAGTCGATCCAATGGGTCAAGGAACGCTGTGTTTTTACAACTCATACGCCGGTGGCGGCCGGCCACGATCGATTTCCTGTCGATCTGGTGGAGCAGGTGCTGGGTCCGCTGCGGGCCGAAGCCCTGCGGGAGATGGGCCAACTGACGGAGGGGACGCTCAACATGACGCATCTTGGCCTCGATGGCTCCCGCTACGTCAACGGCGTGGCTATGCGGCACGCGGAGGTTTCGCGGGAGATGTTCCCGGATTACACCATTGACGTCATTACCAACGGCGCCCATGTCGACACCTGGACTTCGGAGCCTATCCAAAAGCTCTTTGATCGACACATACCCCGCTGGCGCCATGACAAGCGTCGTCTTCGCTATGCCATCCGGATCCCGCTGGAGGAGATCCGGGAGGCGCATCAAAGAGCCAAGACGGAGTTGGTGGCTGAAATCGGTGGCAGGACCGGCGTGCAGTTTGCGGAAGATGCACTGACGTTGGGCTTTGCCCGTCGAGCTACCGGCTACAAGCGAGCCGATTTGCTGCTGCAGGATGTCGAGCGTCTCAGGGGGATTGCGCGGGAGGTGGGCCCGCTCCAGGTGGTGTACGCCGGCCGGGCGCATCCGCAGGATTCGCAGGGCAAGGCCATGATCCAACGCATCGTCGAAATCGCGGGATCGCTCGGGGATGAGGTCAAAGTTGTGTATCTGGCGGGCTACGATATGGAGCTGGCCAAGCTGCTGGTCTCGGGTGTGGACGTTTGGCTGAACACGCCGCTACGACCGCGTGAGGCCTCGGGCACCAGCGGCATGAAGGCTGCCTTTAACGGCGTTCCCAATCTGAGCGTGCTGGACGGCTGGTGGGTCGAGGGCCACATCGAGGGCGTCACTGGCTGGTCCCTCTTAGATCCCGGCGATTCGCCGGATGACGCCGATCGGGAGCTTGCCGCTCTATATGACAAGCTGGAGCAGGAGGTGATGCCGCTTTACTACCAGCGGCCGGCGAAGTTCGCCGAGATGATGCGGTCAGCCATCGCGCTGAACGCCTCCTTCTTCAACACACAACGGGTGGTCTCCCAATACGTTCGAAACGCGTACTGTTGGCATGGCAGTCGAGCCAGCTACTGTGGGTCTTTTGGTTGAACTGGCGCCGTATATAGCCCTGGGGTGACAGTTAATGAAACATGAACCCCCATTATGATGGCGGTTTTCTTTTCCCTGATTTATCCGCCTCGATAGGAGAACCGGATTAGGAAAGGTGGCAGCGAGATGAAGAAGTGCAGCAGCCCGCTATTTGTTCAGACGCCGTCGCTGCGGAGGGAGGTGGGGCGCTGAAGCCAACCCCGTCCGGATAGCTGGGATGGATGGTTGCTTTGCGTTCGCTTTCTGGAGAAAGCCCTCCATGTCTGCGAGCGGGCGGTTTTCGATTACGAACAGAATGTTCGACCGATGGAGGTGCGCAGAAGCGTCCTCCAAATCAGGGGCCTATGTCGGGGTGAATTTGGCATCGAGGTGCACGAGGGAATCGTATAGCGGCGGACTGGACGCCGAGGGTCCATCGAGAATAAGAAAGCGGATGACCATTAGCGCTGGCTGAAAATGGATTTCTTGTTTAGAGGACAAGGAGATTCTACACAGTTATTTTTGATGGCATCAGCGGAGTATATCTATGAAGATCCACCTGAAAGAGCTTCGGCCCAGACGAGAGAGGGAGGACGTAAGCGGTTAATCCGAGCTGCCACTTTTGCGGTTCTGTTTGCCTCGGTAAAAAAGAACGGCCTCTTCCCGGCTGTTCACGCCGAAGCGGGTCAGAATATTGTGCACGTGATTCTTGGTGGTCCCTTCGGTGATATGCAGCCGTTGGGCGATCTCGGGGTTGGATAAGCCCTGCGCGATCAATTCAAGAACCTCCTGCTGCCGATCCGTCAGTGTAATCCCCGTCGTCCGCCGGATCCTGTTGTCTCGGGTGTGTTCCCTGGCTGTTTCTAACTGCTGGCCCAGCTTTTCGCTTAGCGCGTGCGAGATTCGTACGGCCTCCTGTAGGGCCGTCCTTACTTCATCCATTCGGGCCAGATTGGCTCGCAATGGGCCGGTATCCGCTCGTTTCTGTAGAGTCTGAGGTGAAGCGAACCTGATAGATTTGATCAAGCTGGCTGATGTTTGACCTTTATCCCAGTAATCCGAGAAATCAGCGGACTCGCTGGATGGTTCCGGAAGCTCACCTCGGCCGATAAGGATGACTGGCAAATCCGGCTGCTTCTCGGATGAAAGATCAAGGACTTTCTGAGTGTCGGCGTTATCGAGGCTCTCGCTAAGGATGACGATATCCACTTCGTCCAATAATGACCGCGCTTGGTCAAGCGAGTGCACGACGGCAGTCACCTCAAAATCACGCTGCTGGCGTAGCGCCTCAGCGATGGCCTCGCCCAGGACAGGTGTTTCATCGACTACGAGAATTCGTGTAGGCATTTAACCCCTCAAGGAATTATAGACGGGGAGCTTGGCTTGTCAATGATTTCCCGAAAGATTTGTCATGCAATGGGGTGTCTTTTGGGGCCTGGAGCCTGCCAAAGGCGTGGGAGGAGAGGGGCGATTCAGCCGCATGCCTCAGCAGTTTGATTGATAGATATGGGGGTGCTTGCGGCGAGGATCTTCAAATGTTGAGAACTATCGCGTGAAAGACCTTGCGGATCTGGCACAAAGCTTTGTAGGTCTCCTGCGCACACTGGTGCTGGTCCGGATCGCGAACCGGGTCGATTTCAAGCTTCTCCAGGGCGGCAATCGCCGAATCGATATGCCGGAAGAATGCCTTTAATTCCTGTGCGAGTTCTGAATTGACTGACCAAGATGGCATTGCAACGGCGCTCTTTCTGACGCTTGGAGGCCTTCGATGGACCCGTAGGCTGATTGGTTGTCTTCTAATCTCAGCATAATCCATAGCGTCGGCCGTAGTCCAGCTCGCGGACCAATAGTGAGGAAGTACAATGGGGGCAGCCCCCATTGCGAGCACTGCAGTCATCTTATGCTCGCATCCGCCAGCATCTATGAGGTCGCTGGTTTGCAGAGGATTACGAGCACGGTCCAAGGATCGATATAGCTCAAACATCCAGCCACCCACGCCATGATCATCAGGGAGTATCGACTCAGGAGCAGGGTTGAAGGGACCAGGTTCGGAGGCCAGCGACACAATATTGGGCATCGGTGCTTCGGCCGGGGGCATGCACGCACTGAAATATGTTCTGCGAGTTCTGCCGCGGGGCTTTCCCGCCCCTATCCTGATCCTTCAGCATTTGGCGCCCGATCATGAGAGCCGACTGCCCGATCTCCTGGACAATGTCACGGAATTGAACGTAGTGGTGGCGGAGGGGAGTGGATTGGCTCAGATTGGGTTTATTTACATCGCTCCGCCCAACCGGCACCTGGTACTTGGCCCTGGGGGTGGGATCCATCTCATGGACACCGAGCAAGTGCATTATTCGCGTCCTTCTGTCGACGTGCTCTTTCATTCGTTGGCGGAACATGCGGGCCCCTCGGCTATCGCCGTTATCGTTTCAGGCAAGGGCACTGATGGCGCCGATGGCGCTCGGGCCGTCCACCATGCGGGCGGACGGGTTATCGTGGAGGATCCGGAATCCGCTGCTCACAGGCAAATGCCGCAGGCTGCGTTGAGGCAGGTGCCGGAGGCACTGGTTTTCCCGTTGGACCAAATTGGGGACCGTTTGATTGAACTGGCTGGCATTGAGAGGTGACGATGGCTGAAAAGACCAATCGCCAGGAATTTGAAGAGCTGCTGCAATTCATCCGGGATCGGCGTGGCTTCGATTTCACCGGTTACAAGCGAAACTCCCTGCATCGGGGCATCAACAAACGAATGGAAGAGGTTGAAATAGATGATTACGCTCACTACAGCGATTACCTGGAAGCGCATCCGGGTGAGTTCGTCGACCTCTTCAACACCATCCTGATTAACGTCACATCCTTTTTCCGGGATGCAGAAACCTGGGATTATCTGCGGGACAGCATCATCCCCATGCTTGAGGAGCGTCATGAGAACGGCCCGATGCGTGTGTGGAGTGCCGCCTGTTCATCGGGCCAGGAGCCCATCAGCATCGCGATGGCCTTTGCCGAGGTTTTTGGGCTGGAATCTCTGCACGATAGAGTAAAGATCTACGCCACTGACGTTGATGAGGAGGCTCTGGCCAAGGCCCGTCGTGGCTTGTACTCAGAGGATGAGTTGGAGAGCATCCCCAAAGAACTGCGGAAACAGTACTTTTTGGATGAAGGGGATTTGTTTAGGGTTGATCCACAGATTCGACGTCTGATCATTTACGGTGTTCACAATTTGGTCAGCGACCCACCGATTTCTCATTTGAACTTGCTTGTATGTCGGAACACTGTCATTTTTTTCAACAAAGAGCTCCAGCGGGAAATTGCCAGTCGCTTCCACTTTGCGCTGGATCCGGAGGGGGTGCTCTTCCTTGGGAAAGCCGAGGCATTGATTTCCAAGGACCGCTTGTTCAAACCGATACATCTAAAGCATCGCTTTTATTCCCCGATCGAGACCGATGATGTAGGAGAACAGCTTGAGGCGGTTGCGCGAGTGGGCGGGCGCACGCTTCCTGAGGGGCTCGTGGAGCGCGTTGACTTCTATGAAATGCACCTGAATCACCACCCTGTGCCCGAAATGATTGTGGATCGGGAGGGCATCTTAATCCTCGCCAACCAGGAGGCAAAAGCCCAGTTTGATATTGGGAACGGTGCGATCGGTGAACCCTTCAGTTCGCTTGAAGTCTCTTTTCGACCCATCAATTTACGATCGATGATTGAGCGAGCGCTGGCAGAGGGCAGTACGCAAATTGCACCTGAGATCCGGAATGAACGGGAAGGGGATGATAGCTTTCTGACGATCCATGTGGTTCCGTTGAAGGAGGATGACGGCGTCATCGCGGGTGTTTTGATTTCTTTTCGCGATGTGACCAACTGCGTGGAGCTGCGGCGGAAGTACGTGCGGGCCAATGAAAAGCTGGAATCTGCTTACGAAGATATTCAATCCACCAATGAGGAGATCGAAACTACCAACGAAGAGCTGCACTCCACTATCGAGGAGCTGGAAACCACCAACGAAGAACTCCAATCGACCAACGAAGAAATGGAGACGATGAACGAGGAGCTCGAATCGAGCAACGAGGAGCTGCGATTCACCAACCTCGAGCTTCAGCGGCGCACCGATGAACTTAACCGCACCAACGCCTTCCTCAACTCTGTTCTGCGAAGTCTCAAGAGCGCCTTGATCGTCGTCGATAAAAATATGGAAATTACCGCCTGGAACGAAGAGGCTTACGAGTTATGGGGGGTTACCACCGATGAGGTGAAAGGCCGGCATCTCACTGAGTTGGACATTGGATTGCCGGTGAAGGATCTGGAAGAGCCGGTCAGCCATTTCTTGAGTAAGGGCCAGACAGATCAGGAAATGGTCCAACTCGAAGCCCGCAACCGCAAAGGGCAACCCATCCTGTGCAACATCATCGTCGCGCCGCTGATTGACGCCCAGGAAGATATGAGCGGTGCACTCCTGCTGGTGGAGGTGGAGCGTCTGGAGGGGTAAAGTCCAGATAAAGGCGGCGGCCGACGGCGTTGCCGGCAGCGATGCTCCCTGGCATTGTCGATAACGGTTAATGAACTTCATTACGCAGTCCAATTCTTTATTAAGTCGCCGGCTCAAGCTGGCTCAAAGATTTGCAATTTTTACCTCCTGATCGATACATCCAAAGGTTCGACAAGGGAGGTTGACAGTGCTTGGTGGCCAGCCGTACGGTCATGAGTGAGGTAAAGGACACACCTCCCGTTTATGGCGAAGGGGATGATGATGGCTGAACGCGTGCACATCGGGGAATGCCCCTTGTGCGGGGAATCCCACGGATACGAGTTGGCGGTGGATCGAAAGATGATCCCAGGACTTGCCACGCAGCCGCAGGCTTCCCGGCGGGCTTCTTTCACCTGCACCTTCCCCTGTCCCGAGGTCGGGGATTCCTTTCAGGCAGAGGTCACACTCATGGAAACGCCTATGAGACCGATCCGTTCGGTGAAGGTTGCTGGGGTTTCTGGGGACGATGAATGAGCGCTCTTAAGGCTGGTTGGAAACGATAAAGATTGCACGGCCTTCCTTAAATGTACTGTTCACTAAAAATGATTCGATCTATGCATGAGGCATATTGAAGGACCTGGGACTATAGATAACCTCAATTAACGTGCCTTGTTTGAGGCGCCGATCAAGCAGAAGGGATGAGGCGAGGAGGGAGAATCAATGTTTCCAATCGGAGATCAGGACGTTCGCGGCGCTGGCATTCCTATTGTCAGCTACGCCTTCCTCGCGATCAACGTGCTTGTTTTTCTGTATCAGGCTACGCTTGGACAAGCCGCACTGAGGGCGTTCATCGAGGCTTGGGGTGTGATCCCAGCGGAGATAAGCTCCGGCATGGATCTGCACACGTTGTTGACCTCCATGTTCATGCACGGAGGGTGGCTGCATCTAATTGGCAATATGCTTTTCCTATGGGTATTTGCTGACAATATTGAGGCAGTGATTGGAAGCCCTTTGTTTGCGATTTTCTATCTTGCAGGCGGACTGGCAGCATCGCTAGCGCATGTGTTCTCCGCGCCAGCGAGCTCGATTCCAAGCCTGGGTGCCAGCGGTGCCATCGCCGCCGTGTTAGGCGCTTATGTCGTCATGTTTCCTCAATCGCGGGTTCGGCTTTTGATCTTCGGAGGAGCGGGCATGCGGGTTACGAGGACCAGCGCGCTGATCTTCCTGGGGCTTTGGGCTGTGATGCAGCTGTTCAATGGAATTGCCAGCCTCGGTGTTCCCACAGCCCAGACTTCAGG
>JBKHKF010000094.1:0-8404 GCA_046537745.1 Anaerolineales bacterium
GGATTTGCCTCTACTGCACCGCCTGCGCAATCACGGCCAGTGCTTCGACGCGCGCCAGGCGTTCACCAGGGGAATCAACCCCTTGCAAAGCGCCCTTCTTGACGCCATTACGCCGGGCTGGGGAGACCTATCACTCGTCGCACCGCATTCCTCCAAGCGCGCGCTGACAGCAGTCGGGCAGGTTTCCCATCATCCCCACCACCCCATCGCCCACCTTACTTTCTTGGGGCCAACCTCGGCCATCGACGAGGACAACGGGCTTCGTTTGCTCGATGCACTCGCCCGTTCCGTCGGTGAGCGCGGCGGCCACCATCTGATTGCTGAGGTCGATGAGGACAGCGCTGCCTTCGTCAGCATGCGCCGGGCCGGCTTTGCCGTTTACGCCCGTCAGCGAATATGGCGGGTCGACAACGGAGGGCTTGAGACGGCAGAGACTGAATCCCATCGCTGGCGCAAGAAGTCAGCACAAGATGAATTTGCCATCACGCGGCTTTACCTCAATTTGGTGCCCGCGCTGGTCCAGCAGGTCGAACCGCCGCCGACCAACAAAGATGCAGGTTGGGTGCACTGGCATCAGGATGAGCTGCATGGTTATCTGGATTTGGACGCGGGCCGTCAAGGCGTCTGGGCGCATCCTTATCTTCATCCAGCGGCGCAAGATCATGAGCAGCTGCTAGCAGCTGCCTTCAATAAGCTGGCGCAGGAGTATAACCGGCCGCTTTACATCTGTATTCGTTCATATCAAGGGTGGATGAACGCGGCTCTCGAACGGATGAGATTAAGTCGGTGCGCCGACCAGGCAGTTATGGTGAAGCGCCTGGCGGCTTCCCTTCACCGTCACGCCGAAGCCCATTATCCTCAGATTGAAGCCACCAGTCCGGAGCCATCGGCTCCATTCTCGGCTTCTACAAGACACGAAACTGCCAGGGGAGTTGAACAACCCACACCATGATGACAGGCAAAAGAATTACGGATGACCTGGACGACCTGCTTGGCGTCCTACCCCAAGATATCACCAACAAGTTAGAGGAAATCGATCGCAAGGATGATCTGCTCGAGGTTATTCTCGACCTTGGCCGCGTGCCGACAGCCCGCTACATCGATGACGAGGTCACGCTGAGCGACCGGGAGGTCACACACCAGGACATCGAATATGTGGTTTCCCGGATTGGCGAATTCGATGCGGACAATCGAGCCGGTATGGAGCGCACACTGCACCGCATCTCAGCCATCCGGAATCGACATGGCCGAATCGTCGGCCTCACCTGCCGCGTCGGCCGGGCTGTCTACGGCACCATCGACATCATCCAGGATATCGTTTCCTCCGGAAAATCAATCCTGCTGCTTGGTCGGCCCGGCGTCGGCAAAACAACTATGCTGCGCGAGGCGGCCCGCATCCTGGCCGAGGAAAAGCGCGTGGTCATCGTCGATACGTCGAATGAAATCGCCGGCGACGGTGATGTCCCGCATCCCGCCATCGGCCGAGCCCGCCGCATGCAGGTGCGCGAGCCCAGCTTGCAGCACGAGGTGATGATCGAGGCCGTGGAGAATCACAACCCCGAGGTCATCGTGATTGACGAGATCGGCCGCGAACTGGAGGCCGTGGCTGCCCGCACCATCGCCGAGCGCGGCGTGCAGCTGATCGGCACTGCCCACGGGAACAGTCTCGAGAACCTGCTGCTGAACCCCACACTCTCCGACCTGATTGGTGGCATCGAGTCGGTGACGCTATCTGACGAGGAGGCGCGACGGCGCGGCACTCAGAAGACCGTGCTCGAGCGGCGGGCCGCGCCCACCTTCGATGTTCTGATCGAGATCCAGCAGCGGGAACAGTTGGCCATATTGCACGACGTCGCTTCCGCCGTCGATGCGATGCTCCGAGGTCAGGCGCAAACCCCCGAGATTCGCTACCTCGATGGGGAAGGTAACGTTAAGGTTCAGCAGGGCAGCGAGCGCTCCATGGATGGTGGCCAGCGCAGGGGGCAGCGCGATCGTGGCTATCAGCGTCAATCGGCACTACCCACTTCGCCCAACCGCGACAACGAGCTGCCCTATTCGCCGACACCGCCTCGTATGCCAGCCACCCCGCTGGAGACCGTGCGCATTTACGCGTACGGTGTGGCCCGCAACCGCATGCGCCAGGCAGCCAAGAAGCTCGGTGTGCCGGCGCAATTGGTTGACAATTTGGATGACGCCGATGCCATGGTCACCCTGCGCTCTTACTACCGCCGCCGGCTGAAGGTAATCGGCGATGCGGAAGCCAAGCGTATCCCGATTTACGTATTGCGCTCCAACACTACCCACCAGATGGAGAGCTTCCTGACCGACTTGTTCAACCTGCACGCAGCCTCCGAGGATCCTTCCCTCCAGGAAGCGATGAGCGAGACTCAGGATGCGATCCAGGCTGTGCTCAACGGCGCCCGCTCCATCGACCTTTCACCCGCCTCCTCTTATGTCCGCCGGCTCCAGCATCAAATGGCCCGTCAGGCCAATCTGATCTCCCACTCTTATGGCAAGGAGCCACGCCGACGAGTGCGGATTTTCCGCGAATGAGTTTGTTCATCAGCTTCGAGGGGCCGGACGGTTGCGGCAAGAGCACCCAGGCCAAACTACTGACCGAATGGCTCAAAGTGCAAGGCTACCCGGTGCTGCTGACGCGTGAGCCGGGCGGCACTGCCATTGGCGATCAGGTCCGGAAAGTGTTGATGTCGCTGGAGAACCGAAGGATGAACCCGCGCACGGAATTCCTGCTCTTCTCAGCCAGCCGCACGCAATTGGTACACGAGGTGATCCGGCCCCATCTTGAGGCCGGCGGGGTCATCGTGTCCGATCGCTTTTATGATTCGTCGCTGGCATATCAGGGGTATGGCCACGGCCTGGATGAAGAGGCACTGCGCGCCATCACCGATTTTGTCACAGGAGGACTGAAGCCGGACCTCACCTTCTTGCTCGATCTTGCTGCCCGAGTAGGACTTACCCGCCGTCGCGACGGCGGCAACTGGAATCGGCTGGATGACTACGATCTGGAGTTTCATAAACGCGCTCGCCAGGGTTATTTGAGCCTTGCCTCCGCAGAGCCCGATCGCTGGCGGGTGGTGGAGGCAGACCGGCCAATAGATGATATCCAGGCTGAGATTCAGAATCTGCTCCTGCCCTATCTGGAAGCCACCGACCTCAACCCCGAAACGGCCTAGAACCTCAATTCTTCACCGATCCTCGCGGCTTCCACATACAGAGACCTCCAACCGAAGCTCTCGGACAGCAGAACCGTCTTTAAAGATGGCTGCCTGGACTGAGCCAGGCAGTTCGAACATGAATTCTGCTTCGCACTTGGCTGCTGGCCGAACAGCACTGTTGTACAACAGCCTCTTCTGGCCCTCAGCTAGAAATCCAGGTCTCCTCCGAAATCGTCGTCCAATTCCGGCATACTCTTTTCAATCTCTTCAGGCGATTCGCCAGCCTCCAGTCGTCCGACCACCTCGTCAAATTCGGCCGGCATCTCCTCGCCCAACTCATCGCTCATGGAACGCATCGCCCGAGCCAATGATTTCGGATCATTCTCGTCCAAATCTGCCAGTGCGCTGGGGTCCGCCAGTGAATCGAATCGCGACTCCTCAGAGCGTGCAATCCGAACGCGGTTGACAAGCCGATCCAGATTGTGGCTCTCGCAGTGGGGGCACTCGACCTCCACCTGGCCGTATTCCTCGTAGCTTTGATAAATCGTCGCCTTTCGACCGCAATCTCGACAGCGGTAATCGTAGTTTGGCATGTATCCCTCCCGGGAATCCATTATACTGACCGCGTTAGGAGGCAACAACGCGTGCATTCCGATCTGCTCGAACAGCAACGACGACCGCTGCTCATCGTCATTTCCGGCCCATCCGGCGTTGGCAAAGATTCCGTCCTGCAGCGCATGAAGTCCCGCCATCTTCCGTTTCATTTCGTGGTCACCGCCACCACCCGTCCGCCACGGCCCGACGAAGTGGACGGGGTCGATTACCACTTCGTCTCGCACGATGAATTTGCGGAAATGATCGAACAAGATGAACTTCTCGAATACGCCATTGTATACAACGATTACAAAGGTATTCCCAAGGATCAGGTCCGTAAGGCGCTGCAGGCGGACAAGGACGTTGTTATGCGCATCGATGTCCAGGGCGCTGAAACCATCCGGGAGTTATACCCCGACGCGCTTCTTATCTTCCTCTCCACCGAATCCGAAGAGGAGCTGGAGGATCGGCTTCGCACTCGCAAGACTGAATCCAAAGAAGGGCTGAAGCTCCGAATCGCCACCGCCCGCCAGGAGATGAAGCAAGTCGATCAGTTTGATTACTACGTGGTGAACAAAGAGTACATGCTCGAGCACACCGTTGATAACATCCTGGCCATCGTGACAGCCGAGCATCTCAAGACCCACCCGCGCGAAGTCAAATTGTGAGTCAATCCACCGAAACCGCCTTAAGCGAACAGGACCAACCCGAACCATCACAAAGTCGCGCGCCGGTCCCGCGGCAGGCCTCCTTCACAGAGCGTCTCCGGTCCAACCCTGCCACCGCCGGCATCATCATCGCCACGGGGCTGGTTTTCCTGGGCCAAATCGCCAGCGAACAGATATTCGGATTCGATCTGCTGCTCGCACTGGGGGCCAAACAGAACTCTGCGATCCTGCAAGGCCAGCTCTGGCGTTATTTCACACCCATCCTGATCCACGTCGGCTATCTTCACTTCTTCATTAATATGTATTCGCTTTATGTCATCGGGCCGCCGGTCGAGCGACCCTTCGGCCCCATCCGCTACATCAGCGTGTATTTTTTGAGTGGACTCGGAGGCGTCGCTGCCAGCATCGCTTTCAGCCAGGCGCCATCGGCCGGCGCCTCGGGCGCGATCTTTGGCCTGCTCGGCGCGCTCGCCGGCTTTCTTTTTCGCCACCGAGAACTCTTGGGACGAGCAGGTACCGGCCAACTACGCCACATCGTCATGCTGGCCATCATCAATCTGGCCATTGGTCTCTCTCCGGGAATCGACAATTGGGGACATTTCGGTGGATTGATCACCGGACTTGCGCTTAGCTTCTGGCTCGGCCCCGAGTACCAGGTCGAGTGGAATCCCGAGGGAATCGGCCGAATGGTGGATCAACGCCGCTGGCGCAGTGTCTGGCCGCGCGCAATAGGCGCTGGCGCGCTGGTCGTCCTGTTCCTGGTTGCGGCTACGTTATCACCGGCCTAGCTCTGTCACAGTCCTGATTGACTCGCTGATTGCGGCTCCAATATAATCCGATAACAAGGCCCCAAAATATACAGGAGATACCCAATCCATCATGAGTTCATCCCCTGACGCCAAAATTTTCGACGTCACGATCATTGGCGCCGGGCCCACCGGGCTATTCGGTGCTTTCTACGCTGGTATGCGCGAAATGAGCTGCAAAGTCATCGATGCGCTGCCCCAGGTCGGCGGACAAATCTCCGCTCTCTACCCTGAGAAGAACATCTACGACACCCCCGGCTTCCCGGAAATAGTTGGCAAGGAGCTCGTTGCAAAACTGAAGGACCAGGCCAGCCGCTGGGACACGGAGTTTGTTCTGGGACAACAGGCGCAAACGCTTGAGCGCGTCCCCATGCCCGGCGGCGAGCCCGAGGAGGAGTGCTGGGCGTTGGGCACAGACGAAGAAGTCCATCTGACCAAAACCGTGGTCATCGCTGGCGGCATTGGCGCCTTCCAGCCCCGCAAGCTCCGCAACGAGACCATCGACCAATTTGAAGGAAAAGGTGTTGAGTATTTCGTCACCGACCTGAGCAAATACGAGGAAAAGAAAGTGTTGATCGTTGGCGGCGGCGACAGCGCGGTGGATTGGGCCTTGGCGACCGAACCGATCGCGGAGCAGGTCACACTCATCCATCGGCGCGAAGGATTCCGAGCTCACGAATCATCCTTGAACAAATTGGCTGAATCCAAGGTGGATGTAAAAGTTTGGTATGAACTGCGCGAGCTGCAGGGCGAGGACCAGCTCGAGCGAGCCGTCATCTTTGATAACCGCACCGATGAGGATGAACCTCTTGAGGTTGACGCCGTCATCCTTGCCCTGGGTTTTAAGGCGGACCTGGGACCCATTCGCCAGTGGGGCCTGAAGACCGTCGGCCGGCGCTATCTCGAAGTAAACAACTTGATGGAGACCAACCTGCCGGGCGTCTTTGCGGCTGGCGATATCGCGCTGCAGGAGGGGCTTGATCCTTTGAATTTGATCGTGGTTGGCTATGGGCAAGTAACGGTGGCTGTGAACTATGCCTTCACCAAGGTCAACCCAGGTGCCAATGTCTTCCCGGGTCACTCCAGCGAGAAGATGGACAGCATCAGCTGAACCCCTGGGTTCTCTTGTTTTTCGAACAGCCTGATATTCCGGCCGTCCGCCATAATCCTGTAGAAAAGAAAAAGCCCGGGCATCGACCCGGACTCTGTTTTTTATAGGATTTTCCCTAAAACCTCGCTGGTAGGACTCGCTCTAAGGCACTGCTACCTATATTCAACAGCATAGCCTTGGGCAATCCAACTCTGGATACCGCCGAGATCGTATACGCTATTGTAGCCATTTAAAATCAGGATTTCGGCTGCTGTGGCACTGCGGTTGCCGGTGCGACAGTACACCACCAGCGGCTGGCCCGTTGGTATCTCGTCCAGCCGATCCGGCAGTGTCTGAAGCGATATGTTGACCGCTCCAGGAATGTGCCCACTGGCGAATTCCTCGGGTGTGCGGACGTCGATGAGCAGATGGCTGGTGCCAGAGCCAAACTCCTGTCGATACTGCTGTGGGCCAATCAGAGACACCGCCGGTGCGGATCCACAAGCCGCCAGCACCGTTGCCGCCAGGATTAAAACCAGCGCGAGTTTGGCGGTGTTGGATTGGTACCTCGTGTTTGATCTCACATTCAATCCCATTTCACAATACCTCGATGAACCCCTCTAATTCCGTAGCTCGTTGATTTGCCGACCATGACACTAGCTTACCACCGACACCTCGAATCGGAAGAGGCCGTTTCTCAAAGACGAACTTGCGGATGTAGGACGAATCGATCTATCCGGCCGGTCGAATCTTTGACTCAGCGGACACAACCTTGTATAGTTTGAGTAGTTAGATGAAGGGCCACCGAGGGGGGAGATGGTCCCGAGAGTTCGCTCGCTGACGGCCCACAATTTATTGTTGGCCGTTCTGTTTTTCCATATCGCCTTTGCGGAAGCGGAGGCTGCTGGCCGGTGGACCCAGGCCATTGCGCCCAGCCCTACCGTCGGCTCAACCAGTGACGGCCCTGATCACACCGCCACACCAAGCATGACCCCCGCCCCGAGTTCAACGCCGATCCCGTCTCCCAGCCAAACCCAATTGCCCTCAGTAAGTCCGTCTCCAACCCAGCCGGCCACAGCCAGCAGCACATCCACCTCCACTGCTGCGCCAACTTCCACGGAGACAACCGAAACGACACCGACGAGCACATCAAGCACCACTGCTTCGCCGACATCCACACCGCCGCCAACTCCTACACCAGCCGATAACGAACCCACCGCGGGCAGCGTGCTCATCAATGAGCTTGCCTGGGCGGGAACTCGGGCCAGCGCTCATGATGAGTGGATCGAGCTGCACAATCCGGGACCAGAGCCAATCTCGCTCGAAGGTTGGCAACTCACCGATGAAGGTGATATCAACATCGATCTTGAGGGTACTATCGGCTCTTTTGGCTTTTTCCTGCTGGAGCGCACGGACGATACGACCATCAGCAGCATCGGGGCGGATTTGATTTACACCGGCTCGATGCGCAACAGCGGGGAAGGTCTACAGCTGCTTTCGCCTGATGGCCATTTGATTGATTCGGCTAATCTGGCTGGCGGCAGTTGGCCGGCTGGCGATTCCGGCAGCCGCGCTTCCATGGAGCGACTTGGCGGCGGTGATATCCCCGGCAACTGGGTCACCTTCGCCGGCGTTGGCTTTGCGCACGACGCAGATGGCAACCTTATCAATGGAACCCCTCGCACGACCAATTCCGCTTTCCTGCCAACCGCCACGCCAACAGCAACGCCACCCACCACGCCGACTCCCACAATGACGGCAGCGGAGAGCGGCAGCGTGCTTATCAACGAGGTCGCTTGGGCGGGCACGCGAGCTTCCGCCAACGATGAATGGATTGAGCTGTTCAACCCGGGTCCCGAACCCATTTCGCTGGATGGCTGGAAGCTCACGGACGACGGCGATCTGGATATCCCATTGGGGGGAGAACTCCCGGCCTTCAGTTTCTTGTTGCTGGAGCGAACCGATGATTCCACCATCAGCAGCATGGCGGCGGATATCATTTACAGTGGAAGCTTGCGCAACAGCGGTGAATCCCTATCGCTGCTGGATTCCTCCGGCAACCTTATCGAC
>JBKHKF010000095.1:0-8398 GCA_046537745.1 Anaerolineales bacterium
CCTGCAAGCCATGAAGGGGGCGATGCATACCTTTTTCGTCGTGGACACACTGGAATATCTGCTCCAGGGAGGGCGCATCGGCCGGGCATCCCATCTGGTCGGATCCTTACTCGACATCAAGCCGATTTTGACGCTGGCGGATGGGGTTGTAGAGAGCCACAGCAAGGCGCGGACACGCCGACGATCTCTCCAGCGCATGCGTGAACTGGTGCTGGAAAGAGTACAAGGGTTGGAACGGGATAAATACCAACTGCACCTCGGCGTGGCCCACGCGCTTTGCGAGCAGGAGGCCAGGTTCCTCACCGAATCACTTGAAGCGGCCATCGAACCGGACCGCTTGCTGTTCACTACAAACGGCCCGGCCATCGGTGTGCATGCTGGACCAGGAAGCCTGGCTGTCAGCTGGACCTTCTTTCAAATTTGAGTTCATGCCTTGAACCGTTACATAGCGATTTCATGACGCTAGATCCATGGCTAATGGCAAAGGTAGCCTGACCTTAGGATTTGTTTTGCACTTAACACCACATCATTGTTTTGTGGGGAATGCCTCCGATATAATGGCTCAGGTTCCGTTCCCTACTGGGAGAATCCATGCCCTTTTCAAGCGGTGAAAATGTCGGTCCGTACCGCATTGTGGACCAGCTGGGGCAAGGGGGAATGGCATCTGTTTATCAGGCTTATCATGCCGCGCTTGACCGGTATGTCGCGCTCAAGGTGCTGCACCCCGCATTTCTGGAGGAGCCGAACTTCCTCGCTCGTTTCCAGCGCGAAGCGCGTGTGGTTGCGAAGCTCGAGCATCCGAACATCGTTCCTGTTTACGATTTCGCAGAACATCAGGGCCAGCCCTACCTTGTGATGAAATATATCCAGGGCCCGACACTCAAAGCCGTCCTCGCCAGGAAGCCATTAAATCCGTCAGAGAACCTTGAGATCATGGAGGCAGTAGGCCGTGGGCTCAGTTATGCCCATAAGCAAGGCGTCCTACACCGGGACATCAAGCCATCCAACGTTCTTCTGGCCGAGGATGGCGGTATCTACCTCGCAGATTTCGGCCTGGCCCGTATCGCCCAGGCAGGTCAATCGACACTTTCCAGTGACATGCTCCTTGGAACACCTCAGTACATCTCGCCGGAACAAGCGAGGGGCGAACAGGACCTGGATGAAGGGACGGATATATATTCTCTCGGCGTGGTTCTATATGAGATGACGGTGGGGCGCGTTCCGTTTAACGCAGACACGCCATTTTCGATCATCCACGATCATATTTACACGCCGCTTCCCATGCCCAGGGCTGTCAACCCCGATGTGCCAGAGCGTGTGGAGCGTGTTCTCCTTAAAGCACTGGCCAAGGGCAGAACGGATCGGTTTGGATCTGTGAAGGATCTTATTAAGGCTTATCGTGGAGCCGTGGTGGATAAAGCTGATACGGTTGCGGAGGAGGAACTGCCGCCGCTGGAGCCGGAGACTTTGATTGACGACGCCGTGGGTGCCATGCAGCGGGGTGCACCACGACGAAAGCGTTGGATCTGGATCGCAGGTGGGCTTGTCATGGCCTGCTTGTGCTTGTTTGGCTTCCTTGCCGTTGCGGATAGGCTGGAGCAAAGCTATCAGGCGGAGGCTGCCACGGCAACGGCCATGGCCAAGGTGGAAGGGGAAGGCCTGATTGGCACACCTGAGCCCACCACAACGGTGGATGATCCGCGTGTGCTGGAGCTGCGACAGGCAGCCAAGGATAATCCCGACAATCCTGAAATTCAGATTCGTTTGGCTCAAGCGCTAACCGAGGCCGGACACCCAGCGCTCTCCATTCGCCATTGGCTACAGGCCGCTGCGATATATAAGGAGGAAGGAGCCTTTCTTGAGGCCGCCCAGCCCTATAATGAAGCTGTGCGGCTCTCCGGAGGCCCGCAGGAGATCAGCCCGCAGGTACGGCAATCTGCCGTCGAGGCATTGTTCATGAGCGCCGTCTCACCCGAGCAAGCCGGGACCTTGCTGGATCGATTGCAAGACCAGCACTCGGATTGGCAAGTTCTGCCGATCATACAGGCGCGCATAGCCATCTACGATGGAAACCTGGCGGAAGCTATCGCGTTTTTAGAGGGCCAGGAGTCCGACCCAGCAGATCCGCTGGCTCAGGCCGTGCTGATTGAGGCATATCTATTGAGCGGCCGAACCGAGGAAGCGAGAGCCCTGGCAGTCGCGGTGCTGGAGAACCCTGAGTCGCCGCGTTGGCTGCGTCTGCATATTCAAGAAATAATTCGCCGGAATAGTGATAGCTGAAAAGGGAGGTCTGCAATGACCCGTCGGCCTATGGTCGCTGGAAACTGGAAAATGAACAAGACGGTGGAAGAAGCCGTCAAGCTGGTCAGCAGCCTGGAGGCACAAGTGGGGGGGATTGAGGCTGTGGACATGCTGGTTTGTCCGTCATTCGTGGCGATCAAAGCCGTCTCGGATTCCTTGAAGGGCAGCGCAATCGCTGTTGGCGCACAAAATGTGCATTGGGAAGAAAGTGGTGCATTCACTGGTGCAATCTCGCCGCTGATGCTTAAGGGCTTGTGCAGCCACGTCATCATCGGCCATTCGGAGCGCCGGAGCCTGTTCGGCGAAACCGATGTGATGGTCAACAAGCGCCTGAAGGCAGCCATAAGCCATCGCCTGATGCCGGTGGTCTGCGTCGGCGAAACATTCGAGGAGAACGAGGCGGGCAGGACAGCCGACGTAGTGAGCCGTCAGGTGCGTGAGGGTTTGAGCGGGCTGGCTGCCGATCAAGCCAAGGATTTGATCCTCGCTTATGAGCCTGTCTGGGCCATTGGCACCGGCAAAGCAGCCAGCGCGGAAGGTGCCAATGACGTGATCGGTGTGATCATCAGGCCGGCGCTGGAGCATCTTTTTGGAACCGAGGTCGCTCAGCAAGTTCGAGTTCTTTACGGCGGCAGCATCAAACCCGATAATGCCGCGGAACTATTCTCGCAGCCGGACATCGACGGCGGCCTGGTAGGAGGTGCCAGTCTCCACGCGGAAGATTTCGCCGCAATCATCCGAGCCGCTGCCTAGCTTGAGGCTGTGTTGCATCCAATCCCGGCTTTGCTTCTGGCGCTGGGGCTTCTCCTGCTGCTTCAGCGCCAGCTGCACCGGCATTTGCAGGGACTTCTCTATCTAATAACCAGGAGCCAGCAAGCGGCGCTGCTTATCTATGCACTGCTCTTTTTTCCGGGTGTGGTGCTTCATGAAGGAAGCCACTGGTTGGTGGCAAAAATACTTCGAGTGCCAACGCACGGCTTTTCACTGCTGCCCAGGCGCACCCAGAACAAAATGATCCGGTTTGGCTATGTCAAGACGGGTGCGGTCGATCCAATCCGAGCCAGCTTAATCGGGCTGGCACCCCTGATGGCAGGAACGCTGGCAATGTTCCTGCTCGCGTTTGATCATCTTGGGGTTGGGGCTATCTCGGAGGTTTTGCAATCCGGTCTCTGGGCTGCCGCTCTTGATCAAATGGAGATGCTGCTGGCCACGCCGGATATCTTGCTCTGGCTCTATCTCATCTTCGCCATTGGAAACACCATGCTCCCCTCGAAATCCGATCGAGCCTCATGGGCCTTGGCTGGTCTCATCCTGGCTGTTCTGGCAGGCTTGGGAGCCGCGGCCGGGTTGGCCGAACAGCTGGGCCCGTGGCTGGCGTCCATTGGGGCAAACATTGCCAGCAGCCTGGCAAGCGTCTTCCTGCTAACAGTCATCATGGATGTGATCTTGCTGATCCCAGTACTGACGACCGAAGCGCTGATCTCTAAAATCCTCGGTCAGGAAATCCTATACGATTCCTGAGGGCGAAGGGTTGGATCAGCCCGTTCCAAATTGTCGGTCGCCGGCATCACCCAATCCGGGCAGGATGAACCCGTTCTCATTCAAGCCATCGTCAATGGCTGCAAGATGGATGGGAACCTCCGGGTGGTGCTCGTGCAGATGCGCGATGCCCTCAGGGGCACCTATTACACCGACGAACTTGATCCGCTCGACACCCCATTCCTTGAGAACATCGACGGTTGCGGTGGCCGATCCACCCGTCGCCAGCATCGGATCGAGAATCAAGCAGATGGAAACCGTCGGCGCGATAGGGAGCTTGTTGTAATACTCCACAGGCTGCAGCGTGCGCTCATCTCGATACAGTCCAATGTGCCAGACCTCGGCGGAGGGCATCAATTCCCACACGCCTTCGACCATGCCGAGGCCGGCGCGAAGGATCGGCACGAGTCCAATTTGATCCTGTAGATCCTGCCCATCCGCCTGCATGAGCGGCGTTTTGACTTTGATCGGCGCCGTTCGAAGGTCCTGGGTAGCCTCATAAGTGAGCAGGGCGGAAATTTCGCGTATGAGCCCCCGGAACTGAAGTGGATCCGTCTTGGTTTCACGGAGCTTGGTGAGCTTATGGGCGACAAGCGGGTGTTCGGAAGGAAATACGTTATCCGGTGTCATGTAAGCTAACCCCTTTCTAGAATCCGGTCCTAAACTACTAGTTCAAACGCTTTAGCACAACTGTTGTCAGATCGTCGGGAGGATCGGGAGTTGCCGAGAATTCGATGACAGCATCACGGAGGCCATCGGCAATCGCTTGAGCTGGCTCTCCGTGGATCCTCTGAATGGCGTTTATCAGGCTTTCATTGCCAAAGAATACACCATCCGCGTTCATAGCTTCCGTGACGCCATCAGTGTACATTACCAGCATATCTGATGGCTCCAGTCGAATCTCTTGGGCCTGGTAGCGGGCTCGGTCGCTCACCCCAAGCACCATGCCGCTGCCGCGCACCGGGATGGGCGATTGCCCGTCTATGAAGAGCAGTGGCGGGTTGTGTCCTCCGTTCGCATAGATCAATCGACCTGTTGCCGGTTCCCAGATGGCATAGAACAGGCTCACAAAAAGCTCCGCGTGGGTGTCAGATAGGATGAGCTGATTGAGCCTGTCGAGCGATTGAGCCGGGTCATCGTTGCTGTCAGCGATGGATCGCAGCAGGGTTCGGCACAATGCCATGAACAGTGCTGCAGGCACCCCTTTATCGGCCACATCAGCAATTACCACCCCCCACCGGGGGCCATGCTCAGCCATGGCAATGGGAATAAAGTCGAAGAAGTCGCCGCCGACCTGTCTGGCTGCCATCCAGGTGGCGCCCACTTGCCAGTTAGGCGGTTCGGGAAGCGATAGAGGCATAAAGCTCTGCTGAATGCGGCGAGCCGTTTCCAGCTCCCGCTCCAACGATCGGCGCGTCGCCAGATCTTCTATCAGACGGGTGTTTTCAATACGCATGGAGATTTGATGGCCAATCCCAGCTAATAAGGGAAGCCGGGAGCCTTCGGGAGTGGTCCCTCCAACCAACAGTAGCCCGAGCAGAATGTTTCCATCGCTCAGGATAAGTGACAGGCAACTCTCCTGGCCAAGCGGCTCGGCGAGTTGCTGGGGCAAAGATAGCCGGAAGGGATCTTCACTCTCCTGGTAGGGCGGGCCGAGGTGTAGCTCCTGCCGGGGAAGACGAAGAGGTTTGAGTTGCTCTTCAATCTCTTTGGATAATCCAGCAGAAGGACCTATGGTGAGGCGTTGTCCGGTTTCCTCTGGAAGCAAGAGAAGGGCCCAGTTTGCGCCTGCCAACATGGTGGTCAGCTGAAGCACAGCCCGCATGGCGGCGCCTGGATCCCCGGGCTGGGCCGCGTGCCGCGTGACCTCCAGCATGACCGTGTTGTACCAGTTGTATTCCTGCTGCTGAGCGTAGTTCTGGGATTCCAGCGCCGCAATGGCCATTTGGGCCGCCAGCATTTCCGCCAGGCCCACATCCTCATTGGAAAAGGCTGGACCCTCCGGGCGGTGAATATGCAGCAAGCCCAGCTGTCGATCTTTAACGAGCAGTGGTACAACCATGCGGACTGCTTGAGAATGGCTTTTCTCCTTTGGAAACCGAGCCGACTGCCGGCTCTCGATAACTTCCTTTAATATTTCTTGAATTACCGGCGGGGGCTCCTGCCGTTCATTTTGTTCGCTGAAATGGGAGGCGGCTTGAAGATTTGCTCTGCCCTCAATAACTTCATAGATGCTGATCTCAGCGAATTCAAAGATTTGTGAGAGGAGGGGGGCGATATCCAACCAGCGTTCTTCCAGCGGTCTCAAGGATAGTAGCCTGCGGGACACTTCCCCAAGCAGCACCATCTTGGTTGCTCGCTCCTCGAGCTCATCGGACAGCGTCTCCCTGGCGAGCCCCGCCGTGGCTGCTTTTGCGATTTGACGGAGCATGGTGATGGAATCCTGATCGAAAGGTCTCCCCTCCGAAGAACCTAAAATCAGCAGGCCAAACATCTCCTCCTGCATGCTCATTGGCAATGCCAGACGATCCTTTGCTCCGGAATTCTGATGACTGCGCCATAGCTTGAATTGATCTTCGGCCAGCTCACTGTTTGAGAAAGGGATTCGCTCTGACGGGAGGCGGAGTTCTTCGGGATTTTCGGTGGGTCCATCGTCCTGCTGGAAGATTAAATGCCAGCGATGGCCGTCCTTGCGGGCGAGCTGGATCAGGTCCAGGTGGAAGTGATGATGGAGAATTTCGGTCAGGCATCGAAGCAGTTCCTCCTGGTCGGAGGCTGAGGCAAGCTTGGATAGACCCTGAGAGAATTCGGAGGGTCGGTGATCTCGGGAGCTCCCTCTGCGCAAGCTGGGTGAGCTGTGAGGCAGCAGCCAGGAAAGCAGAAGCATGAGCAACAGTAATCCCAGGAGAACGACAGTAGTTGCAGGGTCTGGAACCGGCTGCCAGCGGGGTAAGGCAAGTAGAGGAGCAGCCGTCATAGCATCATTCCGGATCAGGATGAAGGGTTTTCCGCAGGTGAAGCAGGTTGCGGCCGCGATCCCGCTTGTATCTGACTTCATCCATGACCTTGTGCAGGATGTAGAGGCCGAGGCCGCCGACGGGAGGATCCTCCGGAGCGGTGGGCGGTGAAACGTCAGCGTCGCTTGGATTGAACGCTGGAGCCCGGTCCGACAGATTTATGATCAGTTCGTTGGGGTTGCTTTCGATGGTCGCCTCGATTGGTCCTTCTTGGTCAGGACCATAACCGTGCACGACGATGTTTTCCAGCGCCTCACAAACTGCAAGCTGGCAGGCGTAAGCTGTCCGCTCGTCAAAGCCGGCCTCCGCGGCCGCGACAGCAACAGCCTCACAAATACGATTGATGTCCTTCAGTTGGGAGGGGACTGTGATCGATTGCGTCCCCATGAAACCGCCTTAATAATATCCGATAGCTGATTCACGATCGGGGAAGGTCTTGAAGAGCACATCAAGCCCCGCGATTTCAAGTGTGTCTACAACCCGCTGGGATGGCTTTGCCAACGTGATCTCGCCGGAGCCCTGGATTGCCTTGCGGGCTGAAACCATAGTACGCAGACCGGCAGAGGAAAGGAACTCAACATCAGATAAATAAAGAACCAGGTTCTTATTGCCGGAGTTGATCAGATGCTGGATGGTCTCATCAAACTCGCTGGCGGTATTTGAGTCGATCCGTCCGGAGACTTCGACGACGGTCACGCGTTTGTGGTCGGTTGTTGAGATGTCCACTCTTTCCTCCGAATTCGCTAGACTGTGCGCTGAACGACGTAGTGGGCCAAATCACGCAGCGCGTCCTTTTCTGGGCTGCTGGGCATGGACTGAAGGTGGTCGAGCCCCTGCTTTATATAATCCTTGGCTTCATCGATGGAAGCCTCGATAGCTCCAGAGCCCCGGATGGATGTTACTAAATCGTCAAATGCATCCGCATCCAAGGACCGGCCATCGATGAGTTTCTTGACCTTGCCATCATGGTTTGCGTTCTGCAAGTAATACAGCGTAGGCAGCGTGACGATACCCTGGCGCAGATCATGGGCTACAGGCTTTCCGACACGCTCCTGGTCGCCGACAAAGTCTAGCACATCATCGATTATTTGAAAGGCAACTCCCAGGAAATATCCGAATTGCTCAAGCCGGCTGAGGCGATCTTCGTCAACCGCAGCCAGCAAGCCGGCCCCGCGTGTGGAGAGCTCAAAGAGCGAAGCGGTCTTGGCATAGATTCGCTCGAAATACTCATCGCGAGTGGTGATACCGTCTTCGCCAAATAACTGAGTGATTTCACCATTGACGATGGTCATCAGCGTTTCGGCGAAGCTTTCCATCACGGCCAAGGAGCCTGTCCTGGCGGCCAGGCGGGCAGCTCGGGCGAAGATGTAATCGCCGGTAAGAACGGTGGCCCCGGGGGTCCATTGGGCGTTCAGGGTGGGTGTACCTCGCCGCAGCGACGCCTGGTCGATAAGGTCATCATGCACCAGGGTGGCGGTGTGCAGCATTTCGATGGCTGCCGCCAACGTCGTCAGTCGATCTTCTTCAGCGCCAACCATACC
>JBKHKF010000096.1:0-8322 GCA_046537745.1 Anaerolineales bacterium
GCTCGAGGGTGAGCGAGCGAAATACGCCGAAAGCGCCCTTGAAGAAGGCAAGCCAGAAGACGTGATCGATCGCATCGTAGAAGGCCGGCTGGCCAAGTTCTTGGATGAACACTGCCTGCTACGGCAACCCTACATTCGCGATGATGAGAAGACGGTGGACGAACTACTGAAGGAGAATATCGCCACTATCGGCGAGAACATCCAGATCAGGCGGTTTGTCCGCTGGGAGCTTGCCGAAGAGATTGAGTGAACTGAAGGGCCAACGAGAGTTGGCCCTTTTTCATAACGGATCAAGAGAGGACGGACGGAAAAAGGATGAGCGGATCTGCATACAGCCGTGTTCTTCTAAAGTTAGGCGGGGAAACTTTGGCGGGCTCCTCGGGCTTTGGCATTGATCCGAAGCGGGCCGAAGTTGTGGCTGAGAAGATCATCGATGTTCAGGCCAGAGGCGTTGAGATAGCCGTGGTCATCGGCGCCGGCAATCTCTGGCGCGGGCGTGAGGGGATCGAGCGTGGCATGGAGCGCGCGACCGCTGATTACATGGGCATGCTTGGCACGGTGATGAACGCGATGGCACTGATGGATGCCCTGGAACGGGCCGGCATGGTCACTCGGGTGATGTCGGCCGTCGAGATGCGGGCGGTGGCGGAGCCGTACATCCGTCGGCGAGCAATACGTCACCTCGAGAAGGGTCGTGTGGTGATACTGGGCGGCGGCACCGGCAACCCCTATTTTTCGACCGACACCGCTGCCGCGTTGCGTGCCATGGAGATTGACGCCGAGGTGGTGATCAAAGCCACCAAGGTTGACGGAGTCTATGACAGTGATCCAGAACAGGATCCCGACGCCGAGCGTTTCGACCACTTAACCTACATTGACGCACTCAACCGCCGCTTGCAGGTGATGGATAGCACGGCCATTTCGCTTTGTATGGATAATCAACTGCCGATTGTTGTGCTTGATATGTGGGAGAATGGCAGCCTGATGAAGGCGGTCATGGGCGGAAAAGTCGGTACCACCATCGCTGACTAGCAGCTTCCGCGGCCGGCTGGCAGTGGTTTCGCAATTTTTTTTGAATTGCATTATCCTTGGGGCGAAGCATTTCAGCCTCATTAAACCCATCGACAGGAGCTCAGAGCATGGTTGACGAATCCTTGGTGGAAGCAGAACAGCGCATGCAGGGTGCAGTCCGCTCGCTGGAAGAGGATTTGGGCACAATCCGCACCGGCAGAGCCTCGCCGGCGCTTGTTGAACGCCTTGAGGTGGAGTATTACGGAAGCGCCACTGAGCTGCAGCAGCTGGCCAACATCTCGGCGCCGGAGCCGCGTTTGATCACCATCAAGCCTTTTGACCCCGGTAGTTTGCAGGACATCGAACGGGCTATTTTGAAATCGGATTTGGGACTCACACCTAACAACGATGGCAAGCTGATCCGTCTGAGCCTCCCGCCTCTGACCGAAGAACGCCGGCATGAGCTCGTTAAAGTGGTAGGCTCACGAGCGGAGGAAGCCCGGGTGGCCATCCGCAACATCCGACGTGATGTTCATAACTATTTGCGCGAGCTTGAACGCGAAAAGGAAATCTCAGAGGATCAACTCAAGCGCGGTGAGGATCGGTTGCAGGAATTGACCGATCACTACATCAAGACCGTCAATGAAACTAGTGAGCGCAAAGAAAAAGAAGTGTTGGAAGTCTAGAACATCCCCTTGCGATGACTGAAAAGAAGCCGTTAACCCCTCCCGAGCCGGTGCCCAGGCATGTTGCCTTGATTATGGATGGCAACGGACGCTGGGCTCTGGAACGCGATATGCCAAGGTTGGCTGGCCACCGCGCCGGCACAGAGAATCTCCGCCGCATTATCAGGGCCGGTGTTGAGTTTGGCATCCGCTACCTTACCATTTACGCATTTTCCACGGAAAATTGGGAGCGGCCTCCTGCTGAAGTAGAAGGTCTGATGAATATCCTCGAGGAGGTTATCGACACCGAGCTGGAGGAGCTCAACGAGGAGGGGGTGCAGCTCCGCCATATCGGCCGGCTGGATGGCTTGGCAGAGGTGCTCCAGACGAAGGTGCGTCACGCGGTCGAGCTGACCAAAGACAACGATCGGCTGATCCTGAATGTTGCCTTCAATTATGGCGGCCGGGATGAAATCGTCCACGCCATCCGAGCCATCATCGAGGACGGCATTCCAGCGGAGGAGGTGGATGAGGCGCTGGTGGACCAGTACCTCTACACCTCTCAGTCACCCGATCCCGACCTGATCATTCGGACCTCCGGTGAGCTCCGGATTTCGAATTTCCTCATCTGGCAGGCGGCCTATGCCGAGTGGTACATCACGCCAACCTACTGGCCCGACTTCGATCGAGAAGAACTCTATAAAGCACTCTCCGAATATGCTCATCGAGAGCGGCGATTTGGCCAGGTGGCCGATCAGCTTCAGCCCGGCTAGCATGCTTGGCCAACGAATTAGACTGGTATTTATCTACCTGCCCATCATTCTCGTCGTCGTGTGGCTGGGAGGCTGGGTTTACGCAGCAGGTGTAGCATGGGCGCTGGTTTTGGCGGCGGTGGAGTTCGGACGCATGTACACGGGGAGCCGCAGGAAGCCAGCCATTCCTTTGATTGCAGCAGGCGCAGCCCTTTTACCGTTAGCCCGTCACCCCTTCGGTTTTGAATCAACTCATATACTGCTGGCCGTTGCCTTGGCGACCAGCTTGCTCTGGCACATAATTGATTTCGAGCGCGGTGCAGAAGCATCCGGGACCGATTTTGCGGTCACTGCCATTGGAATCATTTATTTTGGCTGGCTCGGTGCATTCCTGGTGTCCCTTCGAGACTTACCGCATGGCCAGTGGTGGGTACTGCTGGCGCTGCCCAGCGTCTGGCTGGCCGATATCGGCGCCTATATTGCCGGGTCAGCCTTTGGTAAGCGAAAGCTCTCGCCTCGAGTCAGTCCTAATAAATCAGTTGAAGGATACCTGTCAGGAATCCTGCTGGCTACTTTAGGAGGGGGGCTTCTGTCATGGTTGTGGGGTCAGCTTGGTGACTTCAGCCATGTCATGACATTCAGCACAGGAGCTGCTCTGGGGGCGCTTCTTTCTTTCCTGGCACCCCTTGGCGATCTCGGCATCAGTATGTTTAAGCGCGAGTTGGGTGTCAAGGACACCGGCATCATGCTCGGTCCTCACGGTGGCGCCCTGGATCGTATGGACACCTGGTTCTGGACCGGTCTCATTGGCTATTATTTTGCTCTGTGGGTCACAGCCTGAATTCAAATTCAGAAAGGAAAAGCATGACCGAGCGTGATGAGCTGCGCGAACCCAGTCGAAACCTGGCGTTGGACCTGGTCCGTGTCACCGAGGCTGCTGCGATGGCGGCGGGCCGGTTCATGGGCCGCGGCGATAAGGAAGGCGGCGATGCAGCCGCGGTCGATGCTATGCGGCTGATGCTCAACAACATCGATATCGACGGCGTCGTGGTGATCGGCGAAGGCGAGAAGGACGAGGCGCCGATGCTGTTTAACGGAGAGGAATTGGGCAGCGGCAAGGGGCCCGCGATGGACATCGCGGTGGATCCCATCGACGGCACTCGTCTGTTGGCATTGGGGCGAGCAAACTCCATCGCCACGGTGGCAATCGCCGAGCGGGGGGCCATGTTCAACCCCGGCCCACTTGTCTACATGTACAAGATGGCGGTTGGCCCTGAAGCGAAGGGGACCATCGATATCAATCGGTCGGTCAGCGACAACCTCAAGGCTGTGGCCAAGGCTAAAGGCGACGACGTGGACGATCTCACCGTGGTGATCCTGGATCGACCGAGACACGAGGAAATCATCGACGAAGTGCGAGAAGCTGGCGCGCGGATCCGGCTGATCACTGATGGCGACGTCGCAGGCGCAATTATGGCCGCCCGCCCAATTACGGGGATCGATATGCTTATTGGCATCGGCGGGACGCCTGAAGGTGTTCTGGCGGCGGCTGCGCTGACCTGCCTGGGTGGCGAGATCCAAGGGCGGCTGCATCCTCGAAATCCGCAGGAAGCGAAGGCAGCCCGTGACCAGGGCTATGATCTGAAAGAGACGCTGACCACCCAGGACCTGGTGAGCTCCAATGGTGATATCTTCTTTGCGGTGACCGGCATTACGGATGGGGAACTCGTTGAAGGTGTGGACTACTACGGTGAAGGTGCAACTACTCACAGTCTGGTAATGCGAGGCAAAACGGGCACGGTTCGCGAGATCCGGGCGGAGCACCGCTGGAAGCGGCTGATGGCCGTCAGTCAAATCGAGTACGACAAAACCCGACAGAACAATGGCTGAAGAGAACCGCCGGGGCAAGTTCGAATCGTTAACCCTGGCGGAACTGCGTCAGCGGGCTCGAGAGGCCGGCTACAGTGGTGTGAGCAAACTGCGGAAACAGGAGCTCATCGGTCTCCTACTCCAGGAGCCCGCTGAGCCCACACCGTCCACGGTTGCGTCTCAAGCCCAGCCGCTGGATCCGGATCTCGAAGAGAGCCCGTCGGGAATCGCCGGCGGTCTGTTGAGAACAATTGGTCGGATAGGCCTGTTGCTGAGCCTGCTCGTAACCTTGATGCTGCCCGTTGGCGTCTGGTGGGTTGCGGGGAAGGCTAGCCAGAGCATCGATGTCGCTGCTGATAATCTGGATCAGGTTGCTGTAAGTCTTGAGGTGGCGGCCGAAGGTCTTGAAAGCGGGGTTACCGCCCTGAAAAGCGGCAGCCAGGGGCTGCGCGCGGCTAATTCCAGTCTTGAATCGATGGATCCGCTGCTGACTTCGGTAAGAGATTTAATTGGCGACGACCTGCCAACGGCACTGGAGGCGACCCAGCTTGCCTTGAGCTCCGCCGAGGATGGCGCTGCGGCCATGGATCGGGTGCTGCGGGGGCTGCGGTTTTTTGGTCTGAACTACGACCCTGCGCTGCCGCTGGATCAAAGCCTGGCTCAAACGTCCAACAGCCTCGAAGGGCTGCCGGAGGCGCTGCGGTCCACGGAAGGGGAATTGAGTCGGAGTCAGCAGGACCTGGGTGTGATGACTCAGGATCTTGACCGGCTGTCGGAGGATTTGGATCTCTTCGCCGAGGACATCGGTGAGACGGCGGGAGAAATCCGGTCGGTTGCTGAACAGTTAGGCCAAACAGCCGATAGCTTGCGCCAGATGAGCCAACGGTTGCCAACGTTGCGTTGGCTTGGTGCGTTGCTGGCGGCATTTTTTGGGCTATGGCTGGCGGCTTTGCATTTGAATATGCTGACGGTGGGGAGGATGGTCCGCCAGCCTTGAGGCACGCTCTGTCGGGCAGGAGGCTATCGTCTTGTTGCACCGCTATATGCGGCGTGCTATAATGCTCATGCCGCAGGGACAAACTGCTGGCAACCGACATCCCCACAAAACGCAACTAATTTTTCTAGCTAAGTGAACGTGTCCTCAATCGATTGAGAATCCTGATAGCAGCCAAATTCTGTGTTCCGCTTGGCGGTGGGACCCGCCCGACCTCAGTTACTACCCCATGGAGTTTTAATTTATGAACATCGTTGAACTTGAAGAAAAGACCTTGGAAGAACTGCGAGAACAGTCCAAGGAGTACGATATTCAGGGCGCAAGCCGGATGAAGAAGGACGATTTGGTCCTCCGTCTCATGCGCGCGGAAGCCGAGCGCAAAGGGCTCGATCTGCGAGGTGGCGTGCTGGATATCATGAATGAGGGGATGGGCTTCCTGCGAGCTGAGCATTACCTGCCAGGTCCAAACGACATTTACGTCTCCCAATCACAAATCCGCCGCTTTAATTTGCGAACGGGTGATATGGTCCTGGGCCAGATCCGCCCCCCCAAGGATAGCGAAAAGTACTATGGCCTGCTGCGCGTGGAAGCCATCAACGGCCGGGACCCCGAGGAAGCGCGCGATCGGCCGAAGTTCGAGCAGCTTACGCCCATCTTCCCTGAGGAGCGCTTCAATCTGGAGACGGACCAGCACACGCTGGCGCCTCGGCTGCTCAACCTGATCGCGCCCATTGGCAAAGGCCAGCGTGGTTTGATCGTATCGCCGCCCAAGGCCGGTAAGACCACTGTGCTCAAGCAGGTGGCTAACGCAATTTCCGAGAATTACCCAGCGGTGCACCTCATGGTGGCGCTGATCGGTGAGCGCCCCGAAGAGGTCACGGATATGGACCGGACCGTCGATGCCGAGGTAGTAGCCTCCACATTTGACGACCCCGTCAAGTCCCACGCGCGAGTCGCTGAAATGGTGTTGGAACGAGCAAAACGGCTGACGGAGCTTGGCCGGGACGTGGTCATCATGTTGGACTCCATCACCCGGCTCTCCCGCGCCTACAACTTGATGGTCTCTCCCTCTGGCCGGACGCTCTCCGGCGGGTTGGACCCGGCAGCGCTGTATCCACCCAAGCGGTTCTTTGGCGCCGCCCGCAACCTTGAAGAAGGCGGCTCACTTACCATCATCGCCACCTGCCTGGTGGATACTGGTTCCCGAATGGACGATGTGGTTTATGAGGAATTCAAGGGCACCGGCAATATGGAGCTGCATCTATCCCGCAAGCTCCAGGAGCGCCGGATCTTCCCGGCCTTCGATATCGACCGCTCCTCCACACGTCGCGAGGAATTACTGCTTGGGCCGGACTTGACCCAGCGGGTGTGGCTGATGCGCCGTATGTACTCCCAAATGGTGGCGCCGCCGCCGGCTGGTGCGGGCATGGATCACGCGAACGCGACCGAGGCTATCCTGCAACGGCTTGGTCGCACCAACAACAATATGGAGTTCCTGGAGACCCTCTCCGAAGAGGGATTTTAGGCATTGAGCGTAGGGATTCCATCCAATTCACGTATCTTGACGACCCCCAAGCCGGTTGTTATGATGCACCGGTGAGAAGGCTTTCATTGGATGGGTTTGTTAGAAAATAACGGGTATACAAGGCGGCTGACACAGAGAAGACTGGATGACTGAACAAGAAGAAAAGCCAATTAAAGAAGAAACCGGAATCGGTTCACTCGGCGAGAGAATGCAGCAGCTGGATCTCAAGGGTTTTCTGAACCGCTACCGCCGTCATATTACGATCATCGTCGTGATCGCGGTCGGTATTTGGGCGGCCCAGATGGGCCTTGATCGGCTGCCGATCACCGCAACCTCCGAGCCGGAAGAGACAGAAGCCAATGCAACGGCAACCCCGGCTGGAGAAACGATCACCATGTCGGATCTGCCGGCTTACGAAAACGGTGATCCAAATTCGGTCGGGGTCCAGCGAAAGCTGAATATCCACACCGTGATTCCCAGCAGACCTCGCCTGGATGTCATTTCGTATACAGTGAAGGAGGGCGATTCCCTTTTCGGCATCGCTGACCGGTATGGCCTTGAGCCGGAAACCATCCTTTGGGGCAACTACGACATACTCAAGGACAACCCGCATGCTCTTTCACCTGACCAGGATTTGGCGATCCTGCCGGTGGATGGCACCTATTACGAGTGGAATGAAGGGGATACATTGACTGGGGTGGCGAACTTCTTTCAGGTTGAGCCCGAGGACATCCTCGACTGGCCCGGCAATGAGCTGGACCCCGGAATGGATTATGAAAACCCGGATATTGAGCCTGGCACCATGATCGTGGTCCCTGGCGGGGAGCGGGAATGGGTGAGCTGGCAGGCGCCCCGGGTTACTCGAAGCGATCCGGCGGCGGCTTCTATCATCGGGCCCGGCTTCTGCGGTGAGGTGGTGGACGGCGCCATCGGCACCAGCACCTTCGTGTGGCCTACGCCGGGCCGTCAGCTTTCGGGTTTCGACTACAGCAGCTTCCACCCGGCCATCGATATCGGCGGAGCCATCGGCCACGCCATCTACGCTTCGGATACGGGGGTTGTTGTGTACGCTGGCTGGAACACCTATGGCTACGGCAACCTTGTGATCATCGACCACGGTACCGGCTGGCAGTCGCTCTACTCCCACCTGGATCGTATCGACGTCGGCTGCGGCGATTCGATCTTCCAGGGCAGCCAGATCGGCACGATGGGCATCACGGGCAATTCCACGGGTCCGCACCTGCACTTCGAGCTGATGAGCGACAGCTACGGCAAGGTCAATCCACTCAACTTCCTGCCGTAGCTCCAGGTAGTAGAATATATTTATCAGAGAGGCGGTCATCCGCCTCTTTTTGATTCTTCGCTGGCAGTTTCGACCAGGACGCCCTCGATTGAGGGAAGCGACCCGGTCAACCAGGCGACGAAAGCGGCCAACCGCCAGACCAGCCGCATCATGAAATCCCATCCGCTCAGCCGGTACAGGATCGTCGCCACAAACCATCGGAG